>CAYSNV010000167.1:0-3189 GCA_964432545.1 uncultured Candidatus Bathyarchaeia archaeon
GGAGCGTGCCGTTGGTCGCGATACTCAAGTACGGTATCCTCTTCTTCGCGTAGCCTGCAATCTCTAAGAAGTCTCTCCTCATCAGAGGCTCACCTCCAGAGAAAGAAAGAGCGGGCACACCGATGCCGCTGACCTTTGAAAGCACATCGAGCGCCTGACAGGCCTCATCGGTGGAGAGTTCAGGCTTGAGGGTTCCCGCATCCTCATAGCAGTGCGCGCACCTGAGGTTGCAGACATGGGTAAGGTTCCAGACGATCTCAAACGGCCCCGCCGGGGTGAACGGCATCCGAACCCCATACTTCCTGATTCCTTTCATCATCAACGCGTACCCTTTGAGCCACGCGAGGCCGTAGCCGGGGTTCAGGAAGTTGTTGCGCATGAACTCGTAGTCGAGCTTCATGATCCTGGAGAAGAACCTGTAGGCGGGATGGATGAGATAGCGGTACCTTCTTCGGCACCTTCTACAGAGGTCAATGTCCGCGCCAAGAAACGTTTTCAGGGAATTGATGAGGAGATTACCATCTTGGTTGCAGTCGACGTCAAACGGGCTGACGACCGCTTTCAGCAAAGGGTTGAAGAAGCTGATGACCGATCTCTCAAGGTCTGCTCTGTTCAAGTCGCGCACCTAGTATTTAACAAGGTTAATGGTATGCTCGCGACCTAGGTTTATAAATTTTCGATGATATTTAAGTTCTCGCCTAATGCTGCCCAGTCTCCCGACACCGACTTCGTCCAAGTCATAACACACAGTGAAGGCGCGCGCTGAGACTATTCTATAGACCTTGAGGGGTTCAGAAGGCTCCTTGAGATCGAGAAGCTTGACGGGCGGACGGTCAGCAACTACTTGAGTACCGCTCGGATTCTTGAGCAGGATCTCTCCAGGCTGGCAGGAAAGGGTCTGGATGAGACGTGGGCTGAGTTTGAAGACAGATACCTCAGGAGAATCATGGAACAGATCATCAAGACGGAGAGTGGGTACCGCGCAAGGGACATCGAGCCCTACATCGACGACGCCAGGGAGAAGGTCGACAGGGAAATGGGGGAGGCCGCTACCTGACCCCTACCCGGGGGGTCTTGGCACAGCAGACGTGTTACACTGTAACACAATGTGGCACAACGTGTTAAGCCTCCCTCCTAGAAGAGAGAAGGGGGCCCCCGAACCCGGGAGGACGATCCAGCCTAGCATAGGGCCGTGCCGCACGGAAAGAAGACGTGGACGTGACGCCAAGGCTCCGGCAGCCGGAAATCCTTAAATCCGATGGCAGACTAACATAGCCCATTCCACCGTGAGCACGTGGCTACGAGAATGGAAATAAAACTCAATTCGACAGCTTTTAATTCATCTAAAATGTATAGTGGTGCACTGGTGAGAGCATGATTTCGGCGTGCGTTCTAATCCGAACGGCGAGTGGGAAATTCGATAAAGTCGTCGAGGGGATGAAGCAGTTTCCTGGCGTCAAGAGGGCGTTCGCCGTCTTGGGCCGGTATGATGTCGTCGTCGATCTTGAGGCAGAGGATTTCGTCAAGCTCAGCGAGACCGCTCTGAGGATGGGGAGGATGGCGGGCGTCGTCTTCATCGAGACTCTGATTCAAGCCCCTGTGGAGGTGTGACCCGATGACCAACGCTTGTGTTCTGATCAAGACGGTTCCCACAAAGCTCGAGAAGACCTTGAAAGAGGTCAAGAAGTTTGAAGAGGTCACGAAGGCCTACATCGTGTTTGGCAGGTGGGATATCGTCTCGTTCTTCGATGTTCCCGACTATCATGAGATCCAGTCGATCACGAGCAAGATCAACTCTCTTGAGGGGGTGCGGAGCACCGAGACTCTTCTTGAGTCATAGAGTTCCCCGCCTCCCTTTTTTTAACAGCGTTACATTTATCTAGTCCAAACAGACCAAATTCTTAAGTACTGTGAAAACGATTACTTAGGGTTTTGGGTTGACGAGAAGATGGGGTTAGTGAACTGGGCGCGGAGGAAAAGCCCTTGGCTTATCCATATGAACTGCGGCGGATGCAACGCCTGCGACATCGAGGTCGTCGCCGCCTTGACGCCCCGCTACGATGTTGAAAGGTTTGGCTGCCTGTTGAGGGGGTCTCCGAGGCACTCAGACGTCTTGGTTGTTGTAGGTCCTGTGAACAGGCAGATAGAGAAGCGTCTCCGTAGGATATACGATCAGATGCCTGCGCCCAAGTTCGTCGTTGCGGTTGGGAACTGCTGCGCAAGCTCCGGGGTCTACCGGGGAGCCTATAACGTGAAGGGTGGACTTGACACCGTCTTGCCTGTAGACGCATACATTTTCGGCTGCCCCCCGAAGCCGGAAGCGATCATCAAAGGGATCGCAGCGCTTCAAGAGAAGATCAAGAGCCTTCAGAAGGTTGAGGCGCCCGTGGCTGAACCCGTGGTGAAGGGTGGGTGAGAATATGGCGATGAAGATTCCGGTCGGGCCACAACACCCAGCCCTCAAAGAGCCTGAGAACTTCCTGTTCACTCTTGACGGCGAGAGCGTAGTCGGCGTCGAGGCACGGATCGGGTACTGCCACAAAGGCATCGAGAAGCTGATGGAGTCCAAGAACTACATACAGAACATCCCCTTGGTGGAGAGGATCTGCGGGATATGCAACGTGGCCCACACACTCTGCTACTGCCAGAACGTCGAGTACCTCTACGAGAAGGAGATCCCTCGCAGGGCGGAGTACATCAGAGTCATCATCGAGGAGCTGAACAGAATTCACAGCCACCTCCTGTGGATCGGAGTGGCAGGTCACGAAGTCGGTTTCGACACCCTCCTCATGTACGTGTGGAGGGATCGTGAAGTCGTCATGGACCTTATCGAGCTCATCACAGGGAACAGGGTCTCCACCTCGATGAATACGATCGGCGGTGTGAGACGAGACATAGACTCTGCGAAGGAGTCAAGACTCCGCAAGGGACTCGACATCCTCGATAAGCGGACAAAATACTTCAGAGAGGTCGCACTGGCCGAGTCTACCATACACCTGAGGCTGAAAGGCGTTGGCATGCTCACACCCCGAGAGGCGGTCGATCTGTGCTCCGTCGGTCCCACAGCGAGGGCGTCAAACGTAAAAACAGACGGTCGGGCTGACGATCCCTACGCGGCGCATGATGAGATCCCCTTCAACGTCGTCACCTACGACTCATGCGACGTCTTCGGCAGGCTTGTTGTGAGGG
>CAYSNV010000168.1:0-3154 GCA_964432545.1 uncultured Candidatus Bathyarchaeia archaeon
GAGTTGCAATCATCGATCGCTGAGCGCGGACTATAACGACATCTATCCTCCTAGGTACTATTTAAAACTAAGGTTAGCGCGGACTCGGGATCAAGACGTGCGTGCAGAGACATGAAACGATGTTCCCAGCAATGCGTCGAGATTTCTACATCTCTTTTCGACACGACTGGGTTCGAAACATTCATATTAAGGACGCCGATTAGGATACGCGGTGAAAGCAAATGACCTTCTACTACATGGAGAAAGCTCCGAAACACGTGGTGAGCGTTCCGCCAGCTGAGCAGTACACATACTACCCGCCACCTCGCACTGTGGTGGTTCAAGATCCCCCTGTTGCCTATCTCTGTCAGCCTCCCCCTGTGGAGTATCTAGCGCCCACGCCCCCCGACGTCTATTATCAACCGCCAGCCGAAGAGTACGTCCACCAGCCGCCACCGCTGACATACGTCTACCAGCCCCCACCGGAGGAGTACCTGGTGCCACAGCCTGAGGAGCGGTACATTGTCGAACATCCCCCGCAGAGAGTCTGCTTCTGTTGCGGCTCGGCGATATCACCAGAGGATTTCTGCTGCCCCTCCTGTGGCGAGGCGCAGGAGTGAGCCTGGCAGAGCACTCACCCCTTTTTCTTTCCCGCGCGCGTGCCTGCCTCCACATGCATGAGGATGCACGGTATTTCTTCCTGCTGGACTGCAAGAAGTATGCGGGATTTTTTCAGTGCCTGCCGGTAATCCCAGTTCTGCTCGATCAAAGTATGATGGGATTTCGTCATCTCTGGAGTTAAGGCGAAGGAGGTGCAGCCCTTACGACTCCTCTCGGCGATCGAGGTGATGGAGAGCTCATACCGGGAGTTCAAGACAAAGATGTCTTCGAGTTTTCCTTCAGCGCCTGCGGCGATCCCTTCGATCTCGCCAAGCATCTCTTTGTCATACCGCCCGACCTTGGAGATGGAGCCTGAGACTTTCCCGACAGCTTCACTCCATGTGAGATTTAGGAACTTCTTGTAGTATCTGTCGTAGAAGTCAAGATTGTGTGCGATGAGGGGTTTTGCTCGCGACCCATGTTGAAACCCGCGGCTGTAGGCGTCGCCTTCGACTTTGACCAACGGCGTTCGTGGCATACGCCTCTTCCTCAGATTGAGAGATCCGCGCTAATAAAGGCGCTAGACGCCATGGGCTGCAACGGTCTTTCAGACAAGCTCCTCAGGATGCCAGATAATCGAGAGTAGGCAAGAGCATTGCACGAGCTATAAGCTCTATCAACGGCGACTCATCTGAGATCTCGCGTTGCCGATCATGAGGGATAACGTCAGGCGGAGTGCTTGATGAATACGCCGACCTTCGTGGCTGCGATCAACTGGACGGACGGCGGGGTGCAGACGCCAGTATTTCACTATCTGAAGGGGAGATGGAGTGCTGACTATGTAGATATGATTACCGAGCCGGGTCCTGTCAAGGTTCTCTCCGAGGGGAGAGATGTGGCGACTCTCGATCCGATAAGGAGGATGGAGGCCTCTGTGGGTAAACATGGCTCACGATGCGTAGCCGTTGTCCGGCATCACGACTGTGCGGGAAACCCTGTTGGAGACGAGGCACAGCTCGGATAAATCGTTCAGTCGGCGCGGACTGTTCGTCCACGGGGCTTTCAGTGTGAAGTCGTAGGGCTGTGGGTTGACAGGGATTGGAAAGCTCGTCCCGTGGAAGCTATCTCACAGAAATGACAGCTGACCTCCCTGCGGGTCGTTCTTGCGCCGGTTTCAATTTTCGCGCGTGCTCAGGTGAGTACAGGGCTAAAAATGCTTATAACATTGTTATATCACAGTGGATAGATACGCGTAAACTCTAACCCCTGAGTTGAGGAGTGACCACTCAATGAATCGCGGTAAGACCATATACCTCGACCATGCCGCGACAACCCCTGTCGACCCACTCGTGGTTGAGACCATGATGCCTTACTACGTTGACCAGTATGGCAACGCATCCAGCCTCCACCGGCTTGGCAGAGCCGCCCACGAGGCGCTTGAGAAGTCCAGAGAAACGGTAGCCCGAGTGATCAACGCCCGGAGTGAGGAGATCGTCTTTACGGGGAGCGGGACAGAGGCGGACAACCTCGCGGTCAAAGGCGTAGCGAGACGTTACAGAGGGAGGCGAAACCGTGTAATCACGTCGAGCATCGAGCATCACGCCGTTCTTGAGACCTGTGAGCACCTCAAAGGTGAAGGATTCAAGGCGACACTCCTGCCGGTGAGCAAGGATGGGATAGTAGACCCCGCACAACTGGAGAAATCGATCGACGAAGATACAGTCTTGGTCTCTATCATGCACTCCAACAACGAGATCGGAACACTCCAGCCCATAGAAGAGATCGCGGAGATCGCCCACGCACACGGCGCATTTCTCCACACCGACGCCATACAGTCGATAGGAAAGGTTGAGGTGGATGTCGGGAAGGAAGGTATCGATCTTCTCTCCATGTCAGCGCACAAGATCTACGGCCCCAAGGGGGTTGGGGCCCTCTACATCAGAAAGGGTGTAGAGATCGAACCTATTCTCCACGGCGGGGGGCATGAACGGGGCCTGCGCTCAAGCACCGAGAACATCCCGGGGATAGTCGGTTTGGCCACGGCTATGGAGCTCGCTAAAGAGCGGTACAGCGAAGACATCCCCAAGGTGAGAGACCTCAGAGACTTGTTGATGAGGGGCATTCTGGAGGCTGTGGAAGACGCCCATCTGGCCGGTCACCCGACACGGAGGCTCCCCAACGTCGTGAGCCTCTACTTCCCGGGCATCGAGGGAGAAGCCCTCGTTCTCGGACTCGACGAGAAAGGAATCGCCGCCTCATCAGGTTCTGCGTGCTCGTCACTGAAGTCCGAGTGCTCTCATGTCCTGCTGGCTCTAGGAATCAATGAAGTGGACGGCCGAGGGTCGCTGAGACTCAGCCTAGGAAGGGACAACACCCGTCAAGAAGTCGAGTACACCGTCGAAGCTGTCAGGGACACCGTCTCACAGATGAGGGAGATCTCGCCCCTTTGGGGAAAGACGCATATCAAGGAGAGACTTGGAAAAGAGGCGGGCGCGACCGCAAAAATCTAAAATAGAAGAGGACAGGAAGCTAAGGGTAGAATGTACACCGAGAAAGTGTTCGAGCACTTCAGAAA
>CAYSNV010000169.1:0-3152 GCA_964432545.1 uncultured Candidatus Bathyarchaeia archaeon
CTTAGATGCGGGGTTGCCCCGTGTGTCTGTAGTTAAAACATGCACTCCAATAAAAATACATTGATTTTCGAGAGCAAGGTGCTGAGCCAAAGGAAACTGTGCTTGGCGATAGCCCTCGAGTTTGCGGGGTCTGCAGAGGCCAGCCTACAAGAGGTGTGAGAAGCTCAGACACGCAATATCGGCTCCGAGCCGTTTCACACGGCCTTTTTCGCCCGGGCCTTTTTCTCTTCCGCAAGGATGTGCCGAGCCTGCTCAGGAGTGTCGGCCTTTGCGAGAACTTTGGTCACAGAGATCTTGATGTTGTTTCCGCAGTAAGGACATTGCCGCGTCTTCTGTTCGTCAAATGCGAGGGAGGGCTGTTTGCACTTCTCGCAGACCACTATCAGGAATTTGCCCCTCATTTCTTCCCCGCGCTCAGCTCAGATAGGTACTGTGGCAGCTCCCCGGCTTTTTCAAACTCGTCAACCCAGCTGATGGTCCCCACGCGAGGCTTGAGTTCCTCTCCAAGTACTCTGAGCGCCTCGTCGATAAGTGTCTTGATGCTTGACGAGGTGGTATCCAGTTCGCTTACCTTCTCTCTACCGAGTCTCTCTACAGCCTCGAGTAAGCAGTTGTCCAGGATCTCAGCCATGAGGTTCTCGGCAATCTTGCTTGCAGGGTAGCGTCGACGCTGCAGACGTGTCTTCAAGGTCTGGGGATGGCACCGCAAAACGAAGCAGACCTTCACATCTTTGGGGTCAACGACTAGGGGTGTAAGATGTCCCTCAATTATGAACGCTTTCGAGGGCTCGGCCTGGATGAGATGGTGAAGCAGGACACGCGTCTTTTCTAGATCTGCAACGCGCGTTTTCCTTGCTCTGTCGATTCTCTTGAAGCACTCGTGTCTACTGATGAATGACGATAAGTGGACGACGCGGGCAGAGGTTTTTCGCCCTAACATGTCCGCGAACTTCGTCTTCCCAACGCCAGGAGTCCCTGTGACTAAGGTGACGCAAGGTTCAGGCTTCCGTTCTTGCTTTGTCATGACATCGCGCACTTTCAGACCATGATCTGGTTCCGCGGTGTATAAAGGATTTGATACTGAAAGATACTTGGGAAGAGCTGGCTCATCAGAGGGCAGGCGTGATCAGCTTTGGTGCTCCGGGCGGGAATTTCAGGAGGTGACGACCCCGTTTGAACCCGCGTCGGCGAGTCTCTCTTCAAATAGCTGATCGAGAGCCCGCCATACTTGACCGGACTATACGACCGGAGCTTTCTCGGAGCGTGGTAAGATACGACAGAACCCTATTTAACGTTTCTCCAGAAGGAAGTGCTTCTCGTGCCGAGATTCATCTCGTGGGTCAAGTCTGTTTCCAGACCTGTCCATCCAAGAATGAAAATGGGACTAGAAGAAAAATGGGAGGTTGATGGATGTCTCACATCATGCCAGGCATTCCGCCCGGCATGCCGCCGGGTGGCATTCCAGGCCCGCCGGGTGGTCCGCCCCTAGGTGTGGGGGCGGACTTGGCTGACGCGATGACGTCGTCGATCCGCAGGATCATGGAGGCAGACTCGACGGCTGATTTGATCGCCTGCTCCTTGACGCTGACGGGTTCGATGACTCCATCTTTCATCATGTCCACGATCTTGCCGGTGAAGACGTTGACGCCGTTCCAGATGCCGTCCTTGTCGTGGCTCGACCTGAGGGAGACGAGGATGTCGATTGGGTCAAGGCCAGCGTTCTCAGCCAGCGTCTTCGGTATTATCTCTAGGGCTTCGGCGAAGGCCTCGATGGCGAGCTGCTCTCGGCCGCCAACTTTGGTGGCGTAGGTCTTCAGTTGCTTGCTGAGTTCCGCTTCGATGGCGCCGCCGCCTGCGACTATCTTGTTCTTCTTGATGACGTCTGCAATGACGTAGAGGGCGTCGTTGAGGGCGCGTTCCGCTTCGTCGACGAGGCGTTCAAGGCCTGCGCGGATGAGGATGGCAAGCGACTTAGGATCCTTGCAGCCTTGGATGAAGGTCATCTTGTCGTCGCCAACCTTCTTCTCTTCAACAAGCTCGCAGGTTCCCAGATCGTTGGGGGTGAAGTCGTCGAGGTTAGAGACGATTTTGCCTCCGGTTGCTCGGGCGAGCTTCTCCATATCAGATTTCTTGATTCGGCGGCAGGCGAGGATGCCGTCTTTTGCGAGGTAGTGCTGGGCGGTGTCGTCGATGCCTTTCTGTGCAAGGGCGACGTTGGCGCCAGTATTCTTAATCTTGTCCACCATCTTCTTGAGCATGTGAGCCTCTTCATCAAGGAAAGCCTTCATCTGGGTGGGGTCTCGAATGCGAATCTCTGCGCTGAACTCGGTCTTCTCGATCTCCAGAGCACAGTCGAGGAGGGCGATCTTGGGGTTCTTCACGGTCTTGGGCATACCAGGGTGGACGACCTCCTTGTCCACAATGATCCCTTTCACCAGCTCTGTATCGAAGAGACTCTTGCCCTCCTTCTTGATGAGCTGGACGTTGTCGACGTCGACGGTGTAGGAGTCCCCTCGCTTCTCCGCGACTTGGCGGGCCGCCTCGATGGCGATGTCGGCGAAGTGCTCACGGGCTGTCCCTATTCCTTTGCCGCGCATCGCGGTGACGGCGATATTCTTGAGAAGCTTCTTGTCGTCGATGTCCGCGGAGAGGGCAAGCTGGTTGAGGAGCTTGATCGCCTGCTCAGCGGCGTTCTTGTAGCCGTGCACGATCACGGTGGGGTGAATGTTATCAGCCAAGAGCTCCTCTGCTTTCCGTAGGAGCTCTCCTGCGAGTACGACCGCTGTGGTTGTTCCGTCACCGACCTCGTCATCCTGCGTTTTCGCTACCTCAACCATCATCTTGGCAGCGGGGTGCTGCACATCCATGTCGTCAAGGATTGCAGCGCCATCGTTAGTGATGGTAACATCGCCGAGAGTGTCGACAAGCATCTTGTCCATGCCGCGGGGGCCCAGTGTGCTCTTCACAACCTCAGCGACGATTCGAGCAGCGGTAATATTCGCCCGTTGCGCATCCTTACCTCTCCTTCTGCTACTTCCTTCCTTAAGAATTAAGACGGGTTGACCAGTTAGGTATGTCACTCCAGTATTCCCTCCTGTGTGATCTTACGCTCAAAAGAGAGCTCAGAAGGGGGTAATAAAAGCTTTTCTCTG
>CAYSNV010000170.1:0-3144 GCA_964432545.1 uncultured Candidatus Bathyarchaeia archaeon
CTTCAGGGGTGAGTTCTCCCACGTTCTCCGTCGAAGGTTTCACATCAGGAAGGAGGTCAGGAGGGATGTTGAGGGCGGCGCAGAGTCGTTCGCTCCATCGGAGCTTGTGAATGTTGAAGAGCATCGTGCGCGAGGCCATGGAGTAGTCGGTGACTCTCTGCCCGGTTAACTTGAAGACCAAGTAGTCCTTGGGGAACAAAAATAAGCTTGTCTTCTTGAAGATGTGGGACCTGTGTTCCTTGAGCCACAAGATCTTGGCGGCGGAGTAGACGTAGTCTGCAGGAACGCCCGTCTCCCTTATGACCTCTACGTTGGGGATTGCCTCTTTGATCTTCTCCGCTTGTGTCAATGTGCGCCTGTCCAGCCAGATAATGGCGTTGGAAAGGGCCTCTCCGCGCTTGTCTAAGGGAACTGGAGCCTCCCTTTGAGAGTCCACGGCGACCCCGGCGATCTCATCTGGCTTCACGCCCGAACCTTTCACAACATCCCTGATATTTGCAGCAACCGTCTTCCACCAGACGTTGGGATCCTGCTCAGCCCAAGTAGGCTTCGGGTAGATGACGGGATATTCTCGTGAGGAAGAAGCTACGATATCCCCTTCGAGATCGAAAAGGAGGGCTTTGGATGCTGTTGTGCCGGCGTCGACCCCTAGAAGGTATGCCGCCATTCAACTCAACTTTCCAGATGTTGACGAGTGAATCTAAAATCGGCTAGGAGTATATAACATGTCATGACTCCCTGCGGCCTAGCGCGCGCACGGGCCCGTGACTGAGAAGAAGGAACATCGCGCCGTTCCACCAAGGACTTCTGATCTGGCTACTGGCGAGTCTGCGAGCTCTTCCTTTGCCGATGCGCAGCGCGCGCTTGGGTGGGGTTCAGGCTTTGAACCATTTGAAGATGAAGTAGTCGATCCCCTTGCGGCCGCGAGGGGTAGCGATGATGAACTGTTTCCTCACCGTGGTGGCGAGTCTGCCGGCGCGGACGATCTCGAACGGGCCCATGGAGTCTTTCTTTGAACGCACGGAGATGATGAAGGGGGCGTGGTCGATTCCGGGACCTCGCTCGTAGACAGCGAAGTCAGAGCCGAACTTGATTCCGGGGGTGACGACGTAGCCTTTCTTCCGCATATCCTTGTATATGAGGTAGGCACGCTTGAAATTGTTGTAGGTGTTGGTGGTCAGCTTCTCGAGGTCGGTCTTCTTGACGGCCCGCCCGGTGGCGGGGTCAAGAACCCTGAGCACACCCTTCTCGATCAGGTAGATGCCTTCCATGAGGTCGAGGATGAGGGGGGCTTGGAACTCCTGGTCGGGCTTGGGCTTGGGGATGCCAACCGGCTTCCCGTAGAAGGCGAGCTTGTAGAGGTCGTTGGCCTCCTTGAAATTCCACACGATTAGCCTGTCGCCGGCCAGCTCCGCGGTGATCTTGGTCGTCATCTCACATTCATCCGTAGATCGCTATTAGCCGTATGAGGTCGATGACGTCGACGCCGAGGTCAGAGATCCTCTCGATATGCTCGAGGACGTCCCGTAGGTGCATCATGAGGGGTGGGGGCATTTTCGACTGCAGGATCTTCACGTCAAGGGCTCGGTTCCGAGCATCCAGCTCTTTCTCCCCCTCCTCTACCGTCTTGGCCAGCTCAAGCGCCTTCTCCGGATTGAATCCTAGCGAGATCAGCGTCTCCCTGACTTTGATGATCTCGTCCAGAACCATGTCCATGAACTCGGAAAGGTCCCGGCCGAACTTACCATCCATCTTCCACTTGTTGTCGACCATCTCGATGAGCCTGTGAGCAGCGCCCTCCGAGTAGTCGGAGATCTTCTCTACCTCGAAGATAAGCCGGAGGAAGCTCTCCCTGCTGATTAGGAGGGAGCCGACGGAAACGATCTCCTCCAGAAGGCTTGTCTTAACGTTCTTGGACTCTGCAATGAGCGCCCGCATCTTCTCGTAGTGGGCTTTCGCCTCTCTTCCGTCGTCGTTCGCAATGCTGTCGATGATGAGGGCAAGCTCTCGCACGATGTCAACGACGATACGCGCGTGGTCCTGACAGATCCTGAGCATGCGCCGCCGGACCGCTGCCTCTGTCTCAAGCGGAAAAGTCAAGCCTTACACCGACGACCACGATCTCTAGGAATAGAGATAGGGGTCGCTCAATAAAAGAATATCTAAAAGGAGTAGGGGCCTTCAGGGGGCGGTGTGAAGATACGCCGCGATGTAGGCGGGGAGATCGTCCGTCTTCAGGCGTCGTTGCTGCCAGGTGTCTCTATCCCTGACGGTGACGGTGCTATCCCCCTTGGTCTGATAGTCGATGGTGACAGCTAGAGGTACTCCCGCCTCATCTGCCCGCGCGTATCGTCTCCCAATGGAGCCCTTGTCGTCGAAGGTGACGTAGAAACCTGCGTCGGTCAGCTTGTCCGAAACATCCGACGCGATCTCATTGAGCCCGTCCTTGTTGACCAGTGGGAAGACTCCAGCATGGTAGGGAGCGAGGTCGCGGGGAATCGCCATGACGACCCTGTCCATCTTCTTCCTGTACGCGTATTCGAGCACTGCGTAGAAGAGCCGTTCGGCGCCGAAGCTCGGTTCGATCACGTGGGGAATAAACCGGTACCCCGTCTCTTTCTGCTCTATGTAATCTATCGTGACCATGTGAGGGGAGATCTTGCAGCCTTGGATCTGGTAGTACCCTTTTGATGCGAAGTCTCTCTGGACCGCGGCGGGATCGGCCCTAGAGAGGTTCTCCACGATCGCTGCAGCCTTTTCCTTGAAGACCTTTCCCAGCTCAGAGGCGTCCGGCTTCACGGCAAGCTGTCGAGTGATCTTCGGCCTCGCTAAGCTCTTGAAGACGCTCATATCAGCCTTTGAGTATTCGATATGGCGGCTCAGGTCGTAGTCTGTACGGTAGGCGTAACCAGCGACCTCGGTCCACCCCCACCGCGCCAGCCATACCTGGTGGTCGAAGGTTTGAAGCGAGTAGTGCGCTCGCTCCGCGGGAAGCTTCTCCTCGAACTGCTGCTTTTCGAAGGGGATGCCAAAGCTGCCGAGGAGTCTGACCGAGAGCGCCATGAAGTACGCCATCCATTCAGTAAGGATGTGTTTTTCCTGCAACGCTTCGTGGACAGTAGTCTCCAAAGCCCCGTCCTCTCC
>CAYSNV010000171.1:0-306 GCA_964432545.1 uncultured Candidatus Bathyarchaeia archaeon
TCTTAGAGGCGCTCTCGGTGAAGCGCCATCGCACGCGGATGGCATCTGTCTCAACTCCTCCGTCTGGCTCGACGGCGACCAGGTAATGGAAGAGGGAAGACTTCTGGAGGCTGAGCTGGCGGAGTTGGCGAAGAGACTTGGCAGATGAAGGAGAAGTCAGAGACTCTGGCTAACTCGGCGATCGAAGACATCGACGTAGTCGAAGTCGCTGAAGGCTCCACACGGCTGTGTGTACCTCGCGGTGGAAGAGAACAGTCGCCTCTGAAAGCGCCGGTCTTCTACAACCCTCGCATGCAGCCGAGCCGG
>CAYSNV010000171.1:316-3108 GCA_964432545.1 uncultured Candidatus Bathyarchaeia archaeon
GCGTCTGCGACGTCATGAGCGGCTGCGGGGCAAGAGGGGTACGGTTTGCGGTGGAGGTCTCGGGCATCGACACAGTCTCTCTCAACGACTTGAACCCTTGCGCCGTGGAGCTCATAAAGAGGAACGTCGCCCTCAACCATGTCGGGCAGAAGGCTGCGATCTCCAACTATGAGACCAATCGTCTGCTTGCGTTGCATTCTGAGCCCGGTTCGAGGTTTGACGCCGTAGACCTGGACCCCTTCGGGTCTCCCTCACCCTATTTGGATACGCTGGTTCGAGCCGCCAGAAAGGGCGGGATGGTCCTTGTGACGGCCACCGACCTCGCCCCGCTAAGCGGGGTCCACCCTGCGGCATGCCTGAGGAAGTATGGGGGGAGACCTCTCAACACCGAGTACGTTCAAGAGACCGCGATTAGGCTTGTGACATCTTCCGTGGCGAGGGCTGCGGCGACGCACACCCTCGCCTTCAGGCCTCTGCTCTGCTACTACCAAGACTACTATGTGCGCGTTGTCGGAACCCTCAACTACGGCGCCAAGGAGACGGCGGAAGCGTTGAAGAGATTCGGCGTCATTCTCCACTGTTTCAGATGCCTGAACAGGGAGACGGTGGCGGGGTACCTCTACCCGAGAACGAAGTGCCCCAGGTGTGGCAGCCCCTACAGCTATGCGGGACCGCTCTGGCTGGGGGAGCTCTTCGACAGAGAGTTCCTCTCCCGCATGGCTCTGATCCTCCAGAGCAGGCAGTATCGGTCAAAAAAGCGAGTCGGGAGGCTTCTCGCCTCTGCAGCGGAGGAGGTAGGCCTGCCTCCCGGATTCTTCCTTCTTGACACCGTCTGCGATCGTTTAGGGCTTCCGCTTCCGAAGCCTGCGAGAGTCGCTGAGATTCTTAGAAGGGACGGGTATAAGACGGGTAGATCTCACATTCACGGAAACGCGATCAAAACCGACGCTGGGATTGGAGAGGTGGAAGGGGCTATTCGGAGGGCGAGCCCTTGAACCCGAGGGCGAGAACGTACATCTCGGCGCTGGAAGGCCTGCTCGCCTTGGGCTTCTCATAGCTCACCGTGCTGAAATACTTTCTGACGGAGTCGACGTATCGGTTTGCCTCAGGTCCTTGGAAGAGCTTCACGAAAAGGCTTCCCCCCTTCCTCAACGTTGAGGCGGCGATCTCGAGGGTGCGTTGTGCGAGGCCGATCTGCCGGGCGTGGTCAAGCTCCCAGATCCCTGTGATGTCAGGGGCGACATCGGACAACACCGCATCGACTTCACCTTTTGCGATGTTCGATATGATCTTGGGAAGATCGGGGTTCTCGATGTCCATGAGGATCGTTGTTAGATTCCGGTAGCCGAGAGGTTTGATGGGAGAGATGTCGACGCCGATGAGCCTCCCCTGGCCTCCGACAAGACGGTGGGCCGCTTGGAGCCACCCCCCCGGGGCGGCTCCCAAATCCACCACCTTGAAGCCCGGCTTGATGAATCGCTTCTTCTGCGCGATCTCGAGGAGCTTGTAGGAGGAGCGGCTTCGATAGCCCTCAGCCTTCGCCCTCCTGTAGTACTGGTCCCTCCGCCTCTCGCGCAGCCAGGTTCGTGAGCTTCTTCCGCGCATACCGATCCGGCTATGAGGGCTTCTTCTCCTCTGTCTGCTGCTCCGATTTCTCCCTGATCCAGCGGTCGACCCTTTCGCACAGGTGGGGGATCTGGATGGCGCTCACCCCGCACTTGGGGTCGAGGTCACAAAACGCGCAAGGGACGTCCAAGATCGAGTCGGCGGAGGAGAACTTGTGCTTCGACACCAGCCGGTAGGTCCATCGTCCTTCATGGAGCTCTTTCTGCCGCTCGATAAGGCCTTTCTTCGCCAGGCGTAGGATCGCTCGGGAGCCTTCTCTGCTGTCGGCGTTGATCACCTTCCAGAGTTCTGACTGGAAGATACCTTTGTCCCGCGCGTTCCGTATCGTTTCCAGAATCTTGTGTTCTGTCCCCCACTTCCTAGGCATGGCGTTACCTCTTTACTTGAAGGAAAGCCGGATATCCATGGGTCGGCTAGGTAAACTTGCTTCCTGTGAGATGCTGAGGCGGGTATCGTCGCCTGCTATGAAATCGTCGCCCCGTTGGGGACTTCACGGTCAACAGTGACGAGGGCGAGTTTCTCACCCTTCTGAGCGGCAAGCAGCATTCCCTGGGAGTCTTCACCCGCGAGCTTGATCGGTTTCAGGTTCGAGAGGAAGACTATCTTCTTGTGGAGAAGCTGCTCCGCCTCGTAGTAGCCCACCAGGCCGCTGATCGTCTGTCTGACACCTAAGTCGCCTAGGTCGACCTTCACCCTGTACAGCTTCTTGGTGTTGGGCACGCGCTCAACGAGTACAACTGTGCCAACCCTCAGGTCGAGTCTCTGGAAGTCTTGGATGTCAACGATGCCTTGAGCCATCACGCCTCACTCACGATTATTATAGCTTTCATGAGTTTAAAGGTAGCGTAATTGTGAGGTTTTTATCGTACTTTAAGCTTCTGTCCACACCTTTCACAGAGAAAACGGAGGGGTTTGCGTACCTGACCCCGCTAGGCACAGCCCCGCTTCACCATTCCTCGATCCCGTACTTCGTGATCTCTTTGGTAGAGGCTGAGATGTCGGTCCAGCTCTGCAGGATGTGTGAAACCGCGTCCATCGCCGGACCCCCGATCACGTCCTCCTCTGGTCCTGGCGGGCTGTTATAATCGTCCAAGCTGCCGATCTTGTTTCGCTCTTTGAAAGCTACCGCGTGAAAGGTCCCGTGGCGCGAGCACCGGCATTTGTGG
>CAYSNV010000172.1:0-3105 GCA_964432545.1 uncultured Candidatus Bathyarchaeia archaeon
CCTCAATGGTAATGCCATGCTTCTGAGATGTTTTGAGAAATTCCAAGAACTCAGTTGTCCTAAGTAGCGCTTTGGTGGGGATGCAACCGTAGTTGGTACAGACTCCCCCGAGTTTATCATTTTCCACCAGAGCGACCTTGGCTCCCAGCTGTGACGCGCGGATCGCGGCCACGTATCCGCCCGGGCCTCCCCCAATTATCGTGATGTCGGCGTCTTTGATCCCACTCTCTGCTGACAGAATAGTCCACATCCTGAGACTTCTTTCCTATGAGCGGGTAATTATTTAAGGTTCATTTCAAATGAAATTCAGGATGTGGCGCAACATATTCCCCCTCCTTTTGTTATGTTAGAACGCCCACAGGATAGGAAGATCACTTCGAGCCCGTCGCCTCGTAATACGCTGCATATGAGAAAGGCGATCACGACCCTAGGGTTTGCAGGGAGTCCGCGCTAAGGTTCCTACAACAAAGCGCTGCTGCTGAATCAGTGCCTAGGGATGCAAGGTTCAAGATCCTCGATCTCAAAGGAATTCCCCCTTTTCAGCTAGGACCCAGAAATCCAGCCTCCAGTGAAAGTTCGGGAGTTGGAAGATCGGAGCTGCGGATGCGATCCTCGCCGTGACCCCTGAATACGATAAATCTGTGCCTTGCGTTCTCGAGAATGCGTTCGACTTGGCCTCGCAGCCGTAGCGCGCCCAATCGAGGATGCTGAAATCCGAAATAGGTTTATAATAGACCTTTGTTGATGTGAAGGGTGCGGGTGTACGGGTGGCTTCATCGTGAACATTGCAGAAATTGCGCAGCATGCGGGAGACGCAGCACTGAAGGTAAGCAACGCTAGTGGGGAAGACAGGAATCGAGTTATCTTAGCGCTTGCTGAAGAGTTGGAAAGACAGAAGTCGCAGCTGATGCAGGTGAACGCGCAAGACGTTGACGAAGCCCTGAAAGCGGGCCTTCCAACTCCCCTGGTAAAGCGGCTGAAGCTCGACGCCACAAAGATCGATGAAATGGCGCAAGGGCTACGGTCTCTCGCCCAGCTCGATGATCCTGCGGGAAAGACCCTTCTCTCTACGGAGATGGATCGTGGACTAGAACTGTACAGAGTAACGTGCCCTATAGGGGTCATCGGAGCGATCTTTGAGTCCAGGCCTGACGCGCTGGTGCAGATAGCCACGTTATGCCTCAAGTCCGGGAACGCGGTCATCCTCAAAGGCGGTTCGGAGGCGAAACGAACAAACCAGTTCCTCACCGACCTCATACGGAGAACGATCAAGAGGTTCAAGGAGGTTCCTGTCGACGCGGTGCAGCTTGTAGAGACGCGTGAGGCTGTTGAGGAGCTCTTGAAGATGGATGAGTACGTGAGCCTGATGATCCCCCGCGGCTCCAGCTCGCTCGTCAAGTACATCAAAGAGAACAGCAAGATCCCTGTCCTAGGGCATACGGAGGGGATCTGCCACGAGTACGTTGATGCCGATGCTGATCTTGACATGGCAGTTGAGATCTGCTACGACGCCAAGGTGCAGTACCCCGCCGTCTGCAACGCGATGGAGACGCTCCTTGTCCACAGAGATGTGGCTGAGAGGTTCCTGCCCCGCATCAGGCAACGATACCGGGAGGCGCACGTCGAGATGAGAGGAGACTCTGCAACTAGGAGGATCCTGCCGGACATAGGGGAGGCAACCGAGGAGGACTGGCGTACAGAGTACCTTGACCTCATCATCTCAATCAAGGTTGTCGACTCGCTGCAAGAAGCTATCGACCACGTCAACCGATACAGCTCCCACCACACGGACGGAATAATCACTCAGAACGAGGAAAATGCGCGGAAGTTTCTAAGCGAAGTAGATTCAGCTGTCGTGCTACAGAACGCCTCAACACGGTTCAGCGACGGTTACCGATTCGGCCTTGGCGCAGAGGTCGGCATCAGCACTGAAAAGATCCACGCGCGAGGCCCCGTAGGTCTTGAAGGCCTAGTGACCTACAAGTACATCGTGGTGGGGAACGGTCAGATCGTAGCCTCCTACGTGGGGAAAAACGCAAAGTCCTTTACCCACAGAAGGCTGAACAAGTCATGGACCGTGCGCTGAAGAACGCAGCCGCGAGGTGGAGAAGATGCCTCAAGACTTCTGCCAAGCCAAACGTGTCGTGGTGAAAATCGGAACCTCAGTCCTCACTAAGCCCGACGGCTCCCTTGACAAGTGGTACATGCAGACAGTCGCCCGACAGGTCCGGGAGTTGGCAAAGCAGGGGATAGAGGTGATCATCGTCAGTTCAGGCGCGGTCGGCTCTGGAGTGAAGGAACTTGGGATGAAGATGATCCCGCGGGACATACCCACCAAACAGGGCGCCGCGGCAGTGGGGCAAAGCATCCTGATCGAGACGTGGCGCAGCGCTTTCAAGAGATTCGGACTGAAGGTAGCCCAGATCCTTCTAACCTACGAGGCGTTCTCTGATAGAAGAACATACCTTAACCTGCGGAACTCTATGGCAATCCTCTCAAAACACGGCACGATCCCGATCATCAACGAAAACGACCCCATATCCGTGCACGAGATCGAAGCCACCTTCGGCGACAACGACAAACTTTCAGCTCTTGTCGCGGCGAAAGTGGATGCGCAACTCCTCATCCTTCTCACTGACGTAGACGGGCTGTACGACAAGAACCCGCGACACAAAGACGCCAAGCTAATACCGGTGGTCGAGAAGATCACCCCCGAGATCGAGAGGATCGGCGGCGACCCAGGTTCATGGCGCTCCAAAGGCGGAATGAAAACGAAGATCGAGGCAGCCAAGATAGCGACGAAGTCAAACTGTGACATGATCATCGCCAATGCCTGGGAGAAGGATGTAATCACTCAGGTCCTCAAGGGAGAGAGGCTTGGAACGCTCTTCAAGGCTTCAAGGTCAGGCCTCTCCAACAAGGAGAGGTGGATCCGTTTTGCAAAGAGCCATGGCGCGATCAAAGTCGATGAAGGCGCAAAAGACGCACTCCTCTCCTGCGCAGGTCTCCTTCCTTCAGGAATCATCGAGCTGGAAGGAGAGTTCGACGCAGGCGAGGTGATCTCCATAACTCACAGTGACCGAGTCATAGCGAAAGGTGTAGCGG
>CAYSNV010000173.1:0-3096 GCA_964432545.1 uncultured Candidatus Bathyarchaeia archaeon
GTTTACCTACGGAAACGTAGAGAACTCCTACGATCCTCGCATACCCCGCCTAGACACGGAACTGCCCGATATCGTCGACGAAGCCGTGAACGCATCGCTCTCCGAGAAAGCCAAGAAGGCCTCCGGAGTCCTGCGCGTACAGGAGCATTCACGGCTGATAAAGACATCCGGAGGCTGCGAAGGCGTTGAAAGGGGAACGTACCTCGAGTTCACCATCCGCGCCTTCCATAGCGATGACGCCAGTGGTCACGAGAACTGGTGCGGATCCACACGCGACGGCTTTGACGCGGAAGCCTTGGGATCCACCGCTGGCAGGGTCGCCTACCAAGCACGGAACCCTTCCGAAGGCAAGCCGGGAGTCTACAACGTCATCCTCGCTCCCTCTGTCATGGGAAACCTGCTCAACGCCATCGCCCTCTCGAGCTCCGCTTACATGGCCGAGGTCGGCCTCTCATGCTTGGGCGATAAGGTGGGTCAGCAGGTCGCCTCCGGAGATCTCACCCTGATTGACGACGCCCGCACCCCGACATCCCCTGGCATAAGCCTCTTCGACGACGAAGGCTCCCCCACAGAGCCGGTAGAAATCATCAAGGACGGGATCCTGCAAACCCTGCTCCACTCGAGCTACACCATGAGGAAGCGTAAAGAGGGGCGCCTGACGGGAAACGCTTACTACTCCCTTTTCGGCGAAGTCGCCCCGGTCCCGCGCTGCCTCTTCGTGAAGCCGGGAGCCGCAAGCGGCGACGAGTTGGTGAAGGAGCTCGGTAAGGGTTTGTATATCACCAACACGTGGTACACCCGCTTTCAAAACTACATCACAGGCGACTTCTCCACCATCCCCCGGGACGCTATCTTCACCGTGGAGAGGGGTGAGATCTCAGGCTCGGTCAAAGGCCTGCGGATCAGTGACAACCTGCTACACCTCCTTAAGGAGGTCCGTGCTCTATCGCGGGAGAGAGTGTGGAGACGGTGGTGGGAGGTCGATACACCGATCTTTCTTCCCTCATTCCTCGTCGAGAATATATCGATCACAAAATCCACGATGTGAACAGTACCCCGCCGCCAAGAGTGCAAGAAGTATCCAAACTACCCCTTCGAGAAGAGTCTTCTCAGATCGAATGATTTAGATACTATCTCCTACTCTCTAGTAGCTGATGATTTTTATCCGAGGAGGTCGAGAATGGAAAAAGAGTGCGTGATCGGCATAGATGTTGGAACGATGGAGACCAAAGCCGTCGTCTTCGACAGAGAGGGGCAGGAGCTGGGGAGCAGCTCAAGAGAGATCGCGATATACTTCCCACATCAAGGATGGGTGGAGCAAGATCTGGAGGAGATGTGGGAGAAGACAGCTTCTTGCATCAAAGATTCTGTTGTAGACGCAGGCGCAAAACCCGGGGATGTCCGATGCATCTCTGTGACCGGCCAGAGAGAGACCGTATGCCCCGTTGACCGGGAAGGGAGACCGCTGTACCACGCCATTTCTTGGCAAGATACTCGAGGATGGGACATCTGCAAGAAGCTGAAAGAAGATTTCGGCATGAACCAGATCTACAGTATTACAGGCTTGCCGGTGAACAGCATGCCCTCCGCGTCGAAAATCGCCTGGATGAAGGAGAATGAGCCAAAGATCTATGGGGACGCATGGAGATTCATCGGCGTGGTCGACTACACCGTCTACAAGCTGAGTGGAGAGTTGAAGACAGACTACTCCAACGCTAACAGGACTCTTCTCTTCGACTTGAGAAAGAAAAAGTGGGCTGACGAGATTCTCGAATTCCTCAATATAGACAAAGACAAGCTGCTTGATCTGATACCTTCTGGAACAGATATGGGAGATCTTACACCCTCGGCTGCACAGAGAACAGGGCTGGACAAGAAGACACGCGTGGTTTATGGTGGAGGAGATCAGCAGTGTAGCGCCCTCGGAATAGGCGTCGTAAAGCCCAAGAGAACCTCATGCATTTTGGGCACGTGCACAAATATTGAAGCCTTCTCTGAGCAGATACCCTTCGATCCCAAGATGTCGCTGCAAGCCCAGCTTCATGTTATCCCCCAAGCATACTTGTCCGAGGGAGGGATCGGAACCAGCGGAGTAATCTACAGATGGTTCAGAGACAACTTTGCATCCATGGAGATGGAAGTTGGGAAGTACTTGCAGAAAGACCCTTATGCTCTCCTTGATGATGAGGCCTCAGCGATTAAACCTGGCTCTGAAGGGCTGCTGTTGATCCCGTATTTTTCAGGATCCCTGTTTCCGTACTGGAATGCGGAGGACAGAGGCCTGCTCGTAGGCCTCACGCTCAGACATTCGAGAGCGCACATTATCCGATCGATACTGGAGGGTGTGGCGTTCGAGTATCGAAGAATGGCTGAGGAGGCTGAGAGGGTGTCCAACGTGAAGATTGAGAATGTCAGGTTCATGGGGGGAGGGGCAAGAAGCCGCCTGTGGACCAAGATCTTCGTCGATGTGCTGGGGGTAGAAGGACAGGTCCCCTTGGTCACGGAGACCGGAGCTTTCGGCGCCGCCTTACTCGGCATGGTATCTCTGAATTGGCATCACGACGCCGTCGAGGCAGCAGAGAGATTCATACGAATCGGAGAGCCCATTACCCCGGAGCAGGCAACACATGAAAGCTACAGCAGGTTCTACAAGATCTACAGAGATCTCTATGGTCGTGTCCAGGACCTGGTGAATAATCTCTCAAGAACCTCTGCGGCCTGATAATACAGCTCCGCCACTTCCTGCGCACTAAACGGGCAAAGAATTAAATGCGGAAGAAGGTTTAATATGATCCATCCAGTACGAATCAGCAAGTTTGGTGAATGAGTTGGAGGTAATGCTCGATTTCAACAAGGCAATCCTCACGGGATGCAGACTCACCACCAGAAAGCTAAGCGACATGGCAGACTACTATTCAGATCAGTCAGCTGTAAGAAAGGTGCTGGACGCGAAACAAGACCCAGCTCTGTACGACATCTATGAGTGCGCAGGCGCTGAAGAACCTGGCAACATGACCTTCGGCACAACTATCATCTACCCAGGAGAGATCGGCGACGAGTACTACATGTCAAAAGGTCACTTCCACGCCGTGGACT
>CAYSNV010000174.1:0-3081 GCA_964432545.1 uncultured Candidatus Bathyarchaeia archaeon
ACCTCACCTATCAAGCGTTCCATCACGTTTATGTCCCAGGGTATCCGCTGGGCTTTGAGGGCGAGCTTAGCATAGGTGACCATAGAGTTGGCGCTGTTCTTGATGAATCGGTATGTGCTATTATAGCCGCGCTTCTTCAGGCTTGCTGCGAGACGATCCAGTTCCTTGAGGGTTACCGCGACCCTATCGGCTAGCGCGTCCATGTCTTTATCGGTCAGATGCTTCTTCACGCTGTTCCTGCACGTGTAGAGGATGTGCTTCAACCGTTTCAGAGTCTTGTCGCATTCTGGTTTGGGCATATGCTCCAGCCACAGCTTGTAGCTGACTTCCGTAGGACGTGTTGATTGCAGAGCTGGAAGGTCATGTTCCCGGTTTGGAGGCTTCTCCTTATCGCCTTCTCACCGTCAGCGATGAGGGTGGCTTGCTCGCATGCCTTCTGGTCAAGCTTAGCCTCGCCGCCTAGAAGATTCTATGAACTTGGTACAGTATTTTTTGCCTGCTCTTCAGGTACGTGACGTTATTTAGGTATTTGCCGGCTGTCTCAACCGCTTCGATGAGCTCTCGCTCCGTAGACTGTCTCCAGGGATTTCCATATACGGGGTGGTAGGCGTCGATCCTGTACGGTATGGTCGGACCTACTCTGGTGACGAACTTGGCGATCTAGCGCGCTAATATGGATGGGCTATCAAACCGCGCGCACCTATCTCAAGGACGGACGAATATGGCAGCTCTGAAAAAGTGGAAAGAGGGTGGTGAAGTCGAGCTGACCCAAAAGGCTCACGGCCATACACAGCATGCACCCCAGAAAGACTTAACTGCCTACCCCTCTAAAAAGATTCTCGGGACGTCTCCATGCCCCAAGGAAGACGGTCGAAGGGTAGGTGCGCCTATTGTGGACAAGAGATGATGAAGAGCAGGGTGACACAGCATCTTTTGACTTGCCCCCAGCGCCAGAGACTCATCACAGAAGCGGAGCGCACGAAGCGAGGCAGTGAAACGCTCTACCACCTCCGTGTACAGGATGCGCATCGGAGCGAATTCTGGCTGGACCTGGAGATGCGTGGTTCAGCCACCCTCAAAGACCTAGACCACTACCTCCGCGCCATCTGGTTGGAATGTTGCGGGCATATGAGCCAATTCTCCATCGGCGGGTGGGGGGCCCCAGAGATACCCAAGAAACGGTGCGTCGATGAAGTGTTCAAACCCCGCCTCACACTCACCCACATCTACGATTTCGGAACTTCATCAGAAACGCTCATTAAGGTGGTGGGGATGCGTGAAGGCAAACCCACGACCCCTCACCCGATCGCGCTCATGGCGCGTAATCTGCAACCGGAAGCTCAATGTATAGAGTGCAAGAAGCCGGCAGCATGGTTATGTATCGAATGCGTGGTTGAAGATGAGGTATGGGGGACATTGTGCGCTAAGCATGCAAAGACACATCCCCACGAAGGCTACGGTGAGCCTGTGCCGCTGGTGAACTCGCCCCGTCTGGGAATGTGCGGCTACGAAGGGCCAGCAGAACCTCCCTACTGAGTTCTCGGCCACCATGGGCTAAAGTGCGCCCAGCAAGCGTATGCAGCCAGCCTGCTTCGGCACCCACGACGCGCGGATGCGTCAATCATTCCTTAAGATCTCCTTTCGGCAACGTCAAATTCGATCCAGCCCTATGATCAATCTGCAGCACAAAGGAGACAGGGTAGGCTCCCTATTCTCATATCCTATGATTGAACGGCAGGTATTCTTATGGTCATATTCATAATACTCCGAAACTACGCTATCACCCATTTACCAATAGTCGCCTCACATAGCTTTAGAGACCTCTGTGAGCTCTTTTTCCGCTTGTCTGTTTCTTCTTCGGCTAGGGACGGTTCAAGTACGCAGCGGAAATTGATAATAATACACGTCGATCTTTACGCTTTCTTCCTTGCGATCATATCCTGGTTCCTGCCAAATATCCAGTATTGATAGCCGCCCTCCTCTAGCCGTCCTCCAGCCCTTTGGATCTTCATAAAAAGCTCCGTGGCATCAAGCATACTCACCCACTCCCCTGCGCCGCGCCTCCAAGGCTTCCAGTTGATAGGTTTACTCTCCAATTCAACTTTCGGCTCAGATAGGGGCGCAAATTGTATTTCTCTTGCGGCCTCCACGCCGGAGGGTTGCAACAGGATCGGGGTTAACGTAACCCGTAGCTTTACACCACACTTCGGGCATTCCGCTACCGCCTCACTCATAGATCATCACCCCCATACGGGATGTGGCATCAAAGGATACAAAAGCTTTTGAAGCAATCTCAGCATACACGAGGATGGGGTTCACTGTGGAATCTAAGCTGTCCGAATTCCTTAAAAATGGTAAGGACTGGGAGAGAAAGGCGACATCAATCCCGGGCGTGTTCATTTTGAAGATGCCTCCCTACAGGGGGGCCCCGACTCGGCTTGCTGTTGAGTTGAACCCTGCCGATGCGGAAGGTAGGCCTACCAAGAAGAGAGGAGTCCTCTTACGGTCTTCCGAGGAGCTGACCGAGTACAATAAGATTCTAAGCGATGGCCGGATCACCAACCTGTTGAAAAGCCTCGACTCCGTTAACCCGAAACCGGCGAAGAAGGAAGAGAAGAAACCTGATATCATCGAGCTTTAGAGAGAAAATAGGGTATGCCCCTACAGACACGTCTTGTAAAACAATGTGTGGAAGACCCTTTAATCTGGCCGAACAAGGTTGAGGCGAGGGCATACCAACAGACCATAGCCGATAAAGCCGCCCAGAGAAACACGCTTGTCGTACTGCCCACCGCGTTAGGGAAAACCATCATCTCGCGCGCGCTAAGCTTATCCACAACCTCCAAAAGGAAGTCAGTAGCCCCCCTCTCCCCAAGCTCAACCAACCGCCTAGGCGTCAAACTATAATCAATGCAGAAACGCCCAAGACCCCTGAGATAGACATCAGCAGTTATCCTCGACCCCCGCGCCACATTACGATACCAACGCCCAACTGCGGGATCCTCAAGCAGGTAACCGTACTTCGCCCTCAAACCGCTGGTCATGAGAGGATTCTTGGAATCCTTTATAAAGACACGGACT
>CAYSNV010000175.1:0-3055 GCA_964432545.1 uncultured Candidatus Bathyarchaeia archaeon
CGAGGACTTTTTAGTCTTGTAAACAGGGTCGTATAAAAAAATAGACTGGGGCGCGTGAGCTCCTCTCACATTCGAGATAATTATCATCGATGCAATTCTTAGCGGCTGTGTCGCGAATTACTTTTAAGCGGTGTGTAACCTACTCATCCGATGAGAAGTATTGTGAGGACGCCGCGATACGTCGTCGGGCGGGAGAGTGGGCCGGAGCCATTTGACGTTTGATGCCGCTCAGAGACATCTGTTCGTTGAGAAGCGAGTGACCCGTGACTCGGCAACCGGACAAGATCGTCTCTACTACCGTTTCAGACCTGCTCGCTGGTATGGCGGCATCTTCACCGCGGACTGCTCAGGGTGCGGGCTGCTCTGCAGGTTCTGCTGGCTCTCGGATGACGCGCTGTTCAAGCCAGACCGGGTTGGCAAGTTCTACTCAAGCGAGGAGGCTGCAAGGAGGGTTGCCTCAGGTGCGCGGCGGCGCGGTTACGATCAGGTGAGGATAAGTGGCGGCGAGCCGACAATCGGCTTTCCCCACCTCGTGGGAGTCTTGGAGCGCTTGACAGGGGAGAACCTCCGGTTCATCCTTGAGACCAACGGCCTCCTGTTAGGGTTCGATGAGAAGTACGCAAGAGAGCTTTCAGCGTACGATTTCGTCCACGCGCGGATCTCGTTCAAAGGAACCTCCCGCCAAGAGTTCTCGCTTCTCACCGGAGTAGACCCCGGCGGATTCGACCTCCAGCTCGGCTCGTTGAAGAATCTCAAAAGGTACGGTGTCAGCTTCCACCCCGCAGTCATGACCTCGTTCTCAACCCGACAGTCCTTCGCGACCTTTCTTGCACAGTTAAGGTCGATCGACGATCAGCTGGCAGACAACGTTGAGGTTGAGGAGCTGATCCTTTACCCCCACGTCGTACGCCGGCTAGACCGGCACCAGTTGAGGCCCGCCACGGGACATCAGCCCGACAGGGTACCCCCACGCCTTATCTGATCCCACGCGCCGGCTGAGCGACATCTTGGCACGAACGTTTGAATCCGGCCGGAGATTGAACCTGGAATCCTAGGAGACTAGTGGCCGTCCTCTGTGCTACGAGAGCGTGTTCTCGTGCCGTGTTTCCGGGATGAACAGCGAACGGACCTCATTGATGATTCATATAGATGCTTGCGGAATAGAGTCTGGTCGTGGAGGTTCAGGTGCGGGGCATGCTCGTGACGGCTTGCGGGATTGCGACGGCGGACATAATAGCGGTGGATCTGTCTGAAGTGGCGAGGCCAGGCCAAGTCGTCTTCGGGCCAAAGGGAAATGAGATTCACGTCGGCGGACACGTGTGCAACCTGACGATCGACCTCGTCCAGATGGGGCTAAAGGGAAGAGAGGTCAGCGCCATCATCTCGGTCGGCGAGGACCCTCTCGGAGACTTCCTCGTCGACAGCCTGAAGAAGGTGGGGGTGGTGACCCACGCGTTGCGGTCGAAAAGACCCACCTCCTCAGACCTGATTCTGGTGGTGAGAGGGGAGGACCGCCGGTTCCACGTGGATGTGGGAGCCAACCAAGACCTCGCCCCCGCAGAGGTTTTACGCGTGCTTCGCAGGGAGAAGCCATCGGTCTTCTTTGTGGGGGCCGCAGGGATTTTGGGAGGAGTCGATGCGCGGCTGCCCCGGCTGTGCCGGGAGGCGAAGAGCCTTCACAGCATAACGTTCACGAGCGTGGCGGCGCCCTACGGTAAAGGCTGGGAGTTCATCACCCCGTCGTTGCAGCTTCTCGACATCCTCCACTGCAACAACGTCGAGGCGTCGGGGATGACGGGGCTCTCAGACCCGGTGAAGGCGGTCAGGTCTCTGGGTGACCATGGTGTGAAGGTGGCGATCGTTACGATGGGAGAGAAGGGGCTGTACGCGCAGCTTGAAGGTCGGACTCTGAAGTTCCCGGCTTTCGCGGTGAGAGTCGTCGATCCTACCGGGGCGGGGGATGCGTTCTGCGCGGGCGTAGCGTTCAGGCTGACGACGGAGCCGTTCAAGTCGAAACTCGGAAGGAGCAGCGATCTGGAGAATCTTTCGGTCGAGGATTGGAAGGAGATATTTGCGTACGCATCGGCATGTGGGGCTGCCTGTTGCACGGCCCCCGGCACAACGACCGCGGTGAAGCCGCCTGTCGTTAGAAGGATCCTCAGGGAGCAGTCGGAGTCGTTCGCGAGGAGTGTCACGGTTATCTGAGTCGAATAGATGCTCGCTGGCGGTTCAGCAAGACTTCTCTAGCACGCATATCTCCCGCTCCATCATTCTGGTCTTTGAGTAGTGAAGTTCGCTCTCGCTTGCGCGAACCTGAAACGGCCCGCCGGCGAGGGTGAGCCCGGCGTCTTCCAGCATTCTTGCTGTGTCTCGAATGCGGAGGAACCCGCCCTCTTGAAGTCTCAGGACGGGGAAGGTCAACACTATCCTTCCGTCGTCGCGAAGTATCGTGGCGGCGGAGGCGAGGAATCGGGAGTAGAGCTTCTCAGCTTTGGAGATGATCTGTTGCGCCTCACCCCTTGTGGGAAGCCTCTGAAGGGGGGGTCCCAGCTCGGGTTCGGTGACCACCGCGTGCATGGATCTCTTGGGGAGATGCTTTTCCAGCTCCCGTGCATCTCCGACCTTGATACCCGTTTCAAGGTTGCTCTTTGTGAGGCCGAGGCTGAATCTTCGGGAGAGCCAGGTAAGGTTCTCCACGGTCATGTTCACACAGGCGGCATCGATGTCGAGCCCCTTGACCCTCACGCCGGCTAGGAGCGCCTCCTGAAGGATCGTCCCGATCCCGCAGAACGGGTCCACGACCAAGTCACCGGGTCGCAGTCTGGCAAGGTTGATCATGGTGCGGGCGAGGGAGGGTGCGATGCTGAGGAGAGGCCGCTGATGCGGCCTTGTGAAATCCCGCTCGTTATACTCGTCCAGCGGTATGACCCCCAGCGTCCTCCAGAGGCAGCAGCGACCCCTTGTCACAGTGACGATGATCTCGACTCCTCGGTCGATTAGCCTCTTCCTTAGGATGTCGTCGGGCATGAGGGGGATTCTGAAGCGCTTCTCAAAG
>CAYSNV010000176.1:0-3027 GCA_964432545.1 uncultured Candidatus Bathyarchaeia archaeon
CCGCGACAGAGCGCTATCCTTGATCGTGCTCGTCCATTCGAAGTTTAGACCAGAATTGAACTCTTGGGCTGTTGAACACCACGCCTCCACCCCGACGATCATGCGTATCTGGACCTCCGCTACCCTGAAGAACGGGAGAAATACGTCTTGGTGCGCGCTGGGCAGGGATGTAGCTAATAAGCTGTCTTTGCGAAATAGCCAAGAATCGGGAAGTACGGGGGTTCACCGCGTGGGTCTTGAAGGACGATGTGAAAATGCTGCAAGTCTTCAAGAAGTGCGTATGTCCCGTTGAGATCAGGCAGGAAGAAGAGCTGTACTACGTAAGTCCAATTTGAGCCTGGTGCCAAGCGCTTGAACTCCCAGCAGCAAACTAGCGTGCTCAATTCACTTATCTCTCTCCCATTTTATCGGCCCCCAAGAATCCAGCATAGGGGCGAGACTATCTTGGAGGCTGAAGAACTGAGGCTTGACACATTACGAAGCCTGTATTCTGAACGAGACGGCGAGAAATACCTCAGCTACCAGAGGCTGAAGGATCGTCTGTCCAACGTTGAGGATTCACAGCTGATCAGCGAACTCACTACTCTAGGTCATCTGCAACTCGTCGAGATCCAGAACGGTCTGGCACCTTTTCTCGAAGGCTCAAACCCGCTCGGCTGGATAGCCATAACAGACCGAGGCGAAGCCTACCTAGAATCTTTCGAGAAGAGGAGAGTACTGCTCCTCAACAGAGTGCTATGACCACTCTTTCCAAATATTACTGGATCTTGATGCTGAACGACCCAAGGCCAGCTCTGCAGGCTCAAGAACGATGTAGGAATTGTCCACCGCCTAGTGGTCGCTGACACTAGCCAAGCGTAGCTACCTTTAAAATATCGCTAATAGCACTAGGAATAGTCAACAATCTCGCTCCATAATGAGGGTAAACACGATGAGAGAAACATGTAGCCGTTGTGATGCGAAATTACCTGAGAACGCCAACTACTGCCCCAACTGCGGGAAGTACACGGGCAAGACCATAACAGAGGAATTCGAAGCCAAGTCTGATGAGCTCGTAAAAAAGGTGAAAGAGATCCTTCGTGAGGGAAACGTGACCAAACTAATCGTCGAGAACGAGGAAGGGAAGACTCTCCTCGAGATCCCTGCCACTGCGGGGGTTGTCGGCGTGCTCATCGCCCCTTGGCTTGCAGCGTTAGGCGTGATCGCAGCTCTCGCCACCAACTGCAAAATCAAGGTCGAAAGGAGAGCGTGACTCCTAACTCCTCTTCAACTTCGACACGGGCATTTCTGTTTGAAATAGACATCTCTCGCATGTGGTAGAGAGCTGTAGTATCTTGAATGAGCTATCCATTATCGGTGAGACTGTCGTTACACCTTGGGGAGCCTATGCTGACGGTGTGGTCAATATCAGGAATGGCAAGATTGTCGGAGTCGGGCCTGCCTGTGAAGAACGGCCGCTTAGAGGTGCCGAGATCCTGCGATGTGATGGGCAGTTTATCCTTCCAGGGTTCGTTGACATACACGTTCACGGCGCCTTGGGCTATGACGCGATGGCGAACTCCTACGAAGCGTTAGACAAGATCTCAAGGTTCTACGCGTCGCATGGGACTACCAGCCTCCTCATGACGACGATCTCCAGCCCAATCGATGAGCTGATCAAGACGGTGGCGAGTGTCAAAGAGACCATGGAGAGAGGCGTCTCCGGCTCAGAAATACTCGGAGTGCACATCGAGGGTCCATACTACATCTACGAGCAACGCGGGTGTCATGCACCCCGCTTCCTGCGCACGCCTTCACCAGGCCATTACCTCCCGCTTCTGGATAGTGGAAAAGGAGTGATACGCATGATGAGCTTCTCCCCGGAGCTTGAAGGGGCGCTCGATCTAACCCGCGCACTGGTAGCCAGAGGCGTCGTGGCGAGCATGGGGCACAGCAACGCCTCCTACGATCAGGTCACTGCAGCTGTCGAAGCCGGTGTCACTCACTGCGTCCACCTCTACTGCGCCATGGGCACAGTCCATCAATGCCGGCCAGAAGAAAGGCCCAATACAGAGTTCATACCCGGCGCGACCGAGGCGGTGCTCGACAACGACAGCCTCACGGCGGAAATAATCTCGGACGGGGTTCACGTACACCCCGCCCTCATCCGACTCCTCTTACGTTGTAAGGGCTTGGAGAAGACCGTTCTGGTAAGTGACGCCATGCATGCTACAGGACTGGGCGATGGCGAATACGTCTTCGGGGGAATGCGAATAAGGGTGAGAGACGAGGCCGCAAGGACTGAAGATGGCATCCTAGCCAGCAGCACAAAACCGATGGACTACATGCTTAGAAGGTTCTGCGAGTTCACAAGCCTACCCGTCGTCGAAGGGGTCGAGGCGGCTAGTTTAACGCCGAGTCGCGTAGTCGGTCTGGAAGAAATGAAGGGGAGTCTGGAGAAGGGAAAGGATGCCGACATCGTGGTGATGGACAGAGACTTCACGGTTCATGCAACATACGTCAAAGGGAGGCTCGTCTACCAGAAAGAGTAGTTCTCTTCAGACTCATCAGCGTCGTTAGACAAATGATTATATATTCTTGAGGTGGAATAGGAGCATGGTCTCCCAAATGCTTCTAGGAGATCTCCTGCAGCTCGTCAGTCTCCATGAGATCATACTTTTTCTGATACTGGTCATAATCGGAATCATAGTGATTCTGATACTGAAGGCTGTGATAAGTTTTCTACTGCCCATAGTCGCCGCCTTGGTCGTATGGTTCTTAACGCATAGTATCGTCTATGCAGGCATCGCCTTCCTCCTCGTCGCCATTCTGCAGTTGGTTCTGAAGAGAAAATAGCTCGCGGCGTATGCTGGGGCATCCAAGTTCTAGGGCCTCTGTAGAGCGCGCTTTTTGGATCCGCGTTCTTGTACGAGTTTGAAGGGTACTGAACGCGAAGTGGAGTAGATCTGATCGGTCGCCTCTTCCGAAGATAGTCTAATGAATTCAGGGATAGTCCTGTGCACCAGCTCCCAGCTTGGGCTTCCCCAC
>CAYSNV010000177.1:0-3027 GCA_964432545.1 uncultured Candidatus Bathyarchaeia archaeon
CCCAGATGATGGCGGCGGAGAATAGGAGCGCGTCTGATCTCAGAACCTGAAGACTCATGAGGACCTGCCTCTCATTCTCGCGGATAGGGTGGTTCTGCGCCCGGGGAGGGCTTCACCTGCATTCAGATGGTTGACGCAACAGAAACCGTTTACTTACGGGGCATTATAGCCTCCCATATGCCAAGGCCTCCGGTACTCTTGTCGGTTTCGACGGGGTTGTACCACCTCTTCTTAACGCCTATCTTCCCTCTAGCCTTCCACTTTAGACTCTTTGGCTTATCCTCTATTCTTCTAAGTATCGTGTCGACTTTCCCTGTTATGTCCGTTTTGTCTTCTGTAGTCAGAGAGGCGGAGTCTATCTTAACCGCGGGGCCCAGCACATCCACATGCAAAGTGAACTCCTCTATCCTTCGTAGGTTAGTAGTTGCGGTGTACCAGAATCCCCAGTCATCTGATAGTAACGCGGCTACGTAGTCGGGATTCACGCAGTCTTTCTCCGGACCATTCACCACTTCATGCGCCCTCAGGAGCACCAGGCAGTCTTTCAAATCCTTCTCGCTGAACGCTTCCCACATCTGGATCTTCTCGAGCAGAAGATCCGTCACTGCAAGCGTCGGGTAGTCGAGCCTCAGCCTCTCCCTAAGGTCCAAAGGATGGTTCGCGACCAGTAGCTTATCGTAGAACACGTCGACATGGAACCATCCTTTCGGGTGATAGTATATTTGGCGTTCAGAAGCCGCTGAGGATAATGTCGCCCTGCGTTTTAGATACCCTTCGTCACGGAAGAACTGGGCGATCGCATCCCTCTGCCTCCTGTACCCGATCAGGTCTATGTCGCTATACTCCTGTCCCTCGACGCGTTCTCCAGCCCCAACCCTCCCAAGCCTCCGGCTGAATTCCCTTACACTCTCGCTGTGGATGGCAACGCCGAGACCGCCCATAACCCTTAGGACGAGATTTCGCTCGTTTGCGAGTCTTACCATCCTTTCCGCTTCTGAGGCGAAGACAGCGCTGGGCACTATACCCCGCCATTCTTCGGGCAGTTCTCTTTTTACTTCACGTTCAAGAAGCCAGCTCATAGGTAGTTGGAAAGTGCTCGAGAATTTAAGCCTTTAACACACGACGGGTCAAGAGATCCCATTCATGACGCGCGCGCAGCGACCCCCCTGGTGCATGGAATTGCCGCCTTGCCGAGAAATGCGTGTTTTCAGATGGTGCAGAGGGGTGTGGGAATTCGTCACCCTTCTATCCTTTGAAGCTTGACTATTTTGTCACCTTTGAATTCGATCTGGAATGCTCTCAAAATGCCCTCTGCGTATTCGCTTCCAGGGTTGACGCAGTTTGTTTCACCGATCCTTATCGATCCAGCAGACTCGTGGATGTGCCCATGGAGCCCCAGAAATGGCTGATACTTCTCAATCGTCTTTCTGACCGCTTTGGAGCCTACAGGGACCATGACAATGTTGCCGCTTCTGATCACGGGGTTCAGTTTCTCGTCGAGGAGGGGGGCTTCATCCAGCTTGGATTGGAGGGGTGGAGCGTGGAAGTTGAATATGGCGGCCTTCACGTTCTTCAGTTGAGAGATGTACTTTTCAAGTCTCTCCTCAAGCTTCTCATCTGGTTCCTCTCGCGCGGTCTTCCACGGGCTGGGATTTACCCAGCCGGTGCTGACCATCTCATGGGATCCATCTATTTCTATTACGCTTCCTTCACCGTTGATCACATCGTTGTGACTGTCAGCTATCTTATCCACAAGGAGCCTGTCGTCGTTTCCGGGACAGATAATGACCCGAGTCTCGCTTGGAAGTTTCTTTCTGATGAGGCTGAACCAGTCTTCCAATGTGGAGCTCATAACCTCGGAGAATACCTTATCGACTTTCTTTGGGGAATTGACCATCTCCTCATATTCGTGCTCGCCGGTGAGGTAGGGGTAGTAGCCTATGCCTCGGATATCTTTGAACGCTCGCTCGAGCCCGTTGGAGTCCGTCAGATTCGTCCTGCCCATGAGGTAGTACCTATATTGCTCCTCCTTTTCCTTGATTACTGGAACTATCATCTTCCCGGTTAGATCGCCGCCGCATATGGCGATATTCACCTTCAACATGGCTGAGGCGTTCAGGAATTTTCTCCAAACCCCTTCAGAGCCATGCATGTCTGTTGCGAAAAGGATCCTTGTGGTGGAGGAGCTCTTGATCCCCGAGAGGAACCCCAAACGATGTTTACCTCAAGGCTGGTACTTTCACTGGAAAGGTACTCCTCGTTATTTAAAGGTTCGCCCCCTGTCTTCGACCTGCGGGCCATGCAAATTCTTATATACGCAACTCGAACCATACTATCATTTCACAGGACTTCATCCTGAAAGGAAAAGTAGGCGACGGAAATGAGCGAAGCTAGACCAGGGCTATTTGCTAGAGAAGCTACCGGACTAGTGAGGGAAATAGGCTTCACCCTAGGCGTCGTCATCATACTCTCCCACGTAGTCGGGTTAGGCTGGCAGAAGCGTGCTTTCCAGTTCACAGGTCCAAGACCGGTACCGACGGATTTGCTCCCCTTAGGTCTTCCAGCGATCTTCTGGGCTTTCCTGATCTGCGGCATAATAGTGATGATCACAGGTTACGCGGCTGGCTATGTCACGGCTGCCATGCCTCGATCCGGTGGAGGATATGTGACCATCTCAAGGGTTACGCATCCGATACTCGGGTACATGGGAGGGTGGCTGATGTTCCTTGCGGAGGCTTTCTCCTACGGGCTAATAGGCGTAGCGGTGTTCGAGGCGATCATGATATTCTACAACATAGCGCTTGCGCCGGTTGTTGTTGCTTTCAACTCCACTACTCTCTTCGTAGGAGGATTGGTGGTGATCTGGGTGTTCGCGCTGCTTGCTCTGCTGGGGACAAAACTCTATGGACGGCTTATGGAGGTCATATTCGTCATCCCAGCCATAATCACGGTTGCCTTCTTCGCCATGTGGATCTCAGGAGCTTTGAACCCGGGGCTAATCACGAAAGGCGTCCAAGACGTCATGGG
>CAYSNV010000178.1:0-3025 GCA_964432545.1 uncultured Candidatus Bathyarchaeia archaeon
GCTTGTGTTCGCCCGGTACTTCGACATCTCCAAGGACGAGGCCGAGAAGAGGGCGCTGGAGCTGCTGAAGTTCGTGCAGCTGGAGGACAGGAAGGACTCCGGCATCGACAAGCTGTCCGGAGGCATGAAGCGGAGGCTGGTCCTGGCCCGGGCGCTGATCAACCAGCCTGAGATATTGATCTTGGACGAGCCGACGACGGGGCTGGACCCGCAGGCGCGCCACATGGTCTGGGAGAAGATCCGCAGCTTCAAGAGGCAGGGCGTCACGGTCGTCCTGACCACGCACTACATGGAGGAGGCGGCCCAGCTCTGCGATAGGATCGTCATCATGGACCTGGGCAAGATCCTCGTCGAGGGAAACCCCCAAGGCCTGGTCAGGGAGCATATCGGCTCTGAGGTTGTTGAGACCGAGAACAAGGAGGACGTCCGCCACTGTCTTGCGGCGAGCCGCGAGAAATACGAGCTGTACGGCGACATGATCCACGTCTTCACCGGGGAGCCCAAGAAGCTGATCTCCCGGCTCTACCGCACCTGCACCCTCGGCAGGGTGATGGTCCGCCAGGCCACCCTCGAGGACGTCTTTCTGAAGCTCACGGGAAAAGCGTTGAGGGAGTGAACGTGGCGCTCAACTCCTACCTCAAGATACCCCGCATCTCCTACCGCGTCTGGAAGGTGTGGCTGAGAAACAAGGACGTCTTCATGAAGACGGTCAAGGTGAGCTTCATCCCGCCGTTCCTGGAGCCCATCCTCTACCTCCTCTCACTCGGCTTCGGGCTAGGCCTCTACGTCCAGGAGATAGGGGGAGTCTCCTACGCGGCCTTCATCGCCCCCGGCCTCATCTGCGCCTCCATCATGAACGGCGCCTTCTTCGAGTGCACCTACTCCTCCTTCGTCCGCATGTACTTCCAGAGGACGTTCGACGCGATCGTCAGCACCCCCCTCAACCTCGACGAGATCATCTTCGGGGAGATCCTGTGGGGCTCGACCAAGAGCGTCATGGACGCCTCCATCATCCTGTTCGTCGTCTCCCTCTTCCAGCTGGTGAAGCTCCCCGAGTCGCTCCTGCTGATCCCCCTCGCCTTCCTGGTCGGACTGGTCTTCTCGGCGATCGCGATGTGCGTCACCGCGGTCGTGCCCACGATCGAGTTCTTCAACTTCCCCGTCTTCCTCTTCATCACCCCGATGTTCCTGTTCAGCGGCACCTTCTTCCCCCTCTCCGTCCTGCCCCAGCCCATGCAGACACTCTCATTCATCATCTTCCCCCTCACCCATGCCGTCTACGTTGCAAGGCAACTCACCACGGGGACGATACAGCTGGCAAGTTTCCTCAGCGTCATCTGGCTTGCAGCGGTCGGCGTCATCTTCACAATCCTCTCGATCAACCTGATGAGAAAGAAGCTTACTGTGTGAGCGCGGTCCGTATGTGCTGATCGCTTGGGGCAACCTTCTGGCGAACCGCTCGGTACACCAGCTGGGAGAGAGAGCCGCCTTGCCTTTCAGGAAGCCTACTTCTTCTCCGACACACTCTTGAGGTAGTTTGCAGCGTTGAGCCCGGCGACGCACCCCTCCCCCACAGCCTTTGCAACCTGAAAGGGAGGGCCGCAGACATCCCCCGCGGCATAGATGCCGGGAACGCTAGTCTTCTGCTCCCGGTCGGTGACAACAAATCCCTTGTCGTCCAGCATGACGCCAAGGCCGGTGACAAGTTCGAGTGGGCTTTTCGCTCCCAGCTCGATGAAGACGCCGTCGACGGGAAGCCTAGTCCGGTCCTTCAAAACGACTCCTGTTGCGGTCGCGCTCCCCTCGACTTCAGCTACCTCGTTGATGAGGACTTCGATGTCGGCGGCCTCGACCACCTACCGCACCACGCAGGCGATGCAGTTGGGTATGGTCTCAAACTTCATCGAGGTCAAGCCATCCTGCTCCTCGCACTCTCACACCAGCTGTGACATGTATGAAGTCTCTCGCTCCGAATGTAGGTAGGAGAGAAACCGCTACGCCCTTCCATATCAACGTGTCGAACCTGGACCACGAGTTCCCCGGGAGAAACAGAGGCTTCGGGCAGGGCTCAAAGCAGAGCACAGCAGTTCGTCTTCTCCGAGGAACAAAGCTTTTCTATTCCACCAACAGTGGAGTAAGTGCCGGATGCGGCCGTAGTCCAGCCTGGTCTAAGACGTCGGCCTGCCAAAGCAAGCTGCAGACCGCCGGTGACCCGGGTTCAAATCCCGGCGGCCGCACCACCCCAAAGGCGAATAGATACCATCTTCTAGATTTTTTAGCATCAATGAACACTAGCTTATTTCTATGAAAGACGCGCCAATAGGTTATTGAGCTCATCTATGATGCCCTAGGATCAAAGAATAGAACAATTTCTGAAAATCTTTTGATGAACCCTGATTGATCGTGAAAATTTCTCGTTAAGTTAAAACTTCGTTACCTATCGCCTTTACAGGATCATAGAGACTTGAGAAAATCGTCTCTTGATATGTTACAGTCTTTAAGAATCCTGTTGAGAAGGCCCACCCGTATCTCTTTCAATGGCACTGTGATGTAGGTGTTGTTGCGTTGAAGAGTCACATGACTGCCTTTTTGTCTCACTTGGAAAAAGCCGAAGTTGTTGCATAGGATCTTGATCAGGTCTCTTCCGTCAATCGGTCTCAGGCGAGGCAAGGAGGAGACCAAACATTAGCGGTGAGTCGTAGCTGCAGCTATCTCTTTCTTTGCCTTTTCTTTGAGGACAGTGAGGTGAAGATTCAGTGCTTCTTCAAAGCTACGCTTAGCCTCTTCCAAGGTCTCCCCTACCGAATACACGCCAAGCGCTGAGCACACGATCGCGTAGCTCCCATCATCCTCTCGAATCACTTCAGTCTTGATATCCCTCGGCTTCAAGGCCAGCTACTCACACCCAAGTAGTAAAAGGGGCTAACGCCTTTATAAACACTGTATTATCAATCGTGATACCTGTATGAACAGAATAACGAAAAGAATTGTGATGGACCGCGTGAGACTCATGTACTTGGAATGC
>CAYSNV010000179.1:0-2986 GCA_964432545.1 uncultured Candidatus Bathyarchaeia archaeon
CAAGGGAACCTACATGGCCAGCGAGGCGATAAGATGAAAAAAAGGGGAGGTCATCAAATTGACAAGACAGATAGAGATCCATATCCATGATTGCCGTATCTTCCCAGGAGAGAATGACTAGACGTCTTGCAATGTATTTTAGACTTCCGGAGTCTAGTGTTGCCTTGTTCGATCGATAGTGGACGGAGAGGATAACTGAGGGCAGGAACCGTCAGGGGTCAAGGAAAGGAGGTCTGTAGTGAGTGTGAGTGCTAGTTAGATACTATAACTGTCAGCCCTACCGAGGTCGTGTCACAACGTATCTTGTGCAAGGCGGCTGTCCATCTTCGCTCACTCTCGAAGCGCCATGTAAGATTTACGGCGTGAAACCCGTCGCCATGTCTCTCTGAATGGTGCGGAGGCCACAAGAGATTTACGCCGTAAAACTCGTCACGGTGTCTCTGGCCGGTAGGCAGGAGGACCAAAGAAATTTACGCCGTAAATTTCTTCGCCGTGCCGCCATCTGTGCTCTCTTCACCACGATGCCCAACAGCTCACTTGCCCCGATCAGACGGGCCCAGGGCTATCAATCGCGCCGTGCATCCCCACTGAACCCCTCGACAGATTAGCACACCTGTGCTATACTATCGTTAGTCTATGTGAACGGGTTTCCGTGCGGCTCCCAAGAAAAGCTGCATAACAGGAGGGATGGCCCAACAAGTTGTTTCCCTTCTGAGGGTTCTCATCGGTCCGGAAGATACCAATCCGGTAGAGCTCAGCTCCCGATGGAATCCCAAGGGTCGATCGCTAGCATTTAGTTGACGGGCGAGGCGACGATCCAAGACAGAAGCTCAAGGTAAGCCGGAGGAGGCTGAATGAGCTCAGCTCCCCTGAGTGGCTGTCAAGGGCCGAAGAGTTTGGAGGAAACTGCCTATAGACTGAACAGGTTACCGAAAAGCTCGCCATAACCGAATAGAGAGAACACCTTCCCGAGGCATCGCTCCCCACAAGAGGCGCAACTGCGTCGGGTAAGGGGGGTTTGTGTGACTACTGTTCCAGTGGAAGCCCCTTTGAGGTGGGATCTTTCCCCTTCATGGGGCTTTCGGCATTTCAAGAGAGGAGGGGAGAATGCGTCAAAGAACCCCGGCACGTGCCGGAATCAGGATCACTCAAGAAAGGAGGAGGTAAGTATGTCAGATGTGCTAGTCGAACGAAACGGCAAAGTAGTAGGAAGAGGGCTCCAGTCCCTATCTGCAATCCTATCCCTACCCCATGGGAACACAGGCCACGAGACGGACGAGATGGCGCTTGATCTGCTCGACATCGTAAGGAGAGAAAGGGTTGAGTCTCATCCCGACGGCCCTCTCGGAGCGCTCCAACCGGAGATCGCGCGAGTCTCTGCCCGTCGATCCGAAGCGCAGTCACTCGTCCAAGAGCTCGTAGAGATGAGAGAGCTTCGACGATCAGCAGAAGCCGAGCTGCGGGAGGCAAGCGCCAACCTGGCGGCAGCAATTGAGCCCCCCAAGGAGATGGTGGCCCGAGGGGAAGCGCTCCTCTCTTACAGCATGCAGCAGGAGAAGATTTACGCCGTAAAACTTCAGATAGAGGAGCTGGAAGAGGAGCACCAAGCAACCTGTGGCCCGATGCGTGAGAGGCTCACCGAGTTATCCCAGAGGATCGAGGAGATCGAGAGCCTGTCGCACGTTCAGGGCTATCTCAAAGAGAAGGAGGAGAAAGAAGCGATGGCTAAACAAAAGGCCCGAGCCGAGGCCAAACGCAAGCGACTACGTACCCTGCTGGCGAAGGCACAAGAGGACATGAAAGCAGGGAAAAGAGAATCCGCCGCGGAGCTGATTTCTGAGGTCTTCTCCGAGGCGGATCCGCACCCTGACGAGGCCACAGAGGCCCGTCAGCTCGATAGCATTTTAGCACAAAAGTTCCAAGCTGTCAAGAGGCGCGAGGCGGCCATCGCCGATCGGGAGGCGAGGAAGGCCTTCTCCATCTGGCTCCGACGGAAGGTGAAGCCAAACCTAGAGCAAGGCGACCTCGTGCTGACACTGGCTCTCGGTGAGGCGATCCACCTCCGCCCGGCCGCAGAGACGAACAAGCCCACCCGCATATCCGCCATCGTGGTTTCGTCGCTGGGGGTCGAGTTAGACTCTGGCACCTCTCTCTATCTCACACGTCTGGCTAACGGCCCCAAGCCCGTCTTTTGCATCTCAGCACCAGGAGGCGGGAAGAACGTCATCGCGTGGTTGTGGATCGGTGATGGCGACCCGGAGAAGACGCAACCGTCCCCTTCTGAACTCGTCCAAAGGCAAACAGCGAAACTCCGGATCCGTGAAGAGCAACCCTCTTACCCTTGCGAGCCCATCGTGGTCTGCACCCTCGCCCCTGCTGACGGTGACTTGGAAGAGACCCTCTTCGGCCGCTATTGGAGCTATGCCATGAGCGAAGCTCTGAAACAGGCTGGCTACCATGTGGCCGATGAACACCCTCTCATCGCCGAGGATGAGAAGGTCTACCTCTGGGGAACATACTCCGACGGAGAGGTCACCTCCCTTGAACTGTTCACGGGGGCGACGCCTCATGGGTTGACCATAGAGTCCCGCATCCGGCGAAGGGATCCCGACATCCGCCTCCGCGCTAGAACCGCTCACCTTCAGAAACAGCTCCGCTCACAAGCCCCCAACCTCTTCCCCGCCCAAGAGCACTAAGTGCTTGATCCCCTCATCGGTTATCCGCCTTTTCGCCCCGGGGCCTGCCGGCCCCGGGGTCAGACTGCATCCGTTCACTTTCAAACCGCGGCCCAAGCGGCGGCTGGGGGCTCTTTGTCCCTGCTGCCATCCGGCCGCCAGAAAGGAGCAACCATGAGGGGAAGAAGGATCGTCATATGCACCCGTCTGGTCCTGGCGATCATCCTGGCGGTGACCCTGTACCTCTCCTTGCGGTGGGTGGCGTTTACCTTCCAGGCAGAGATCGAAGGACTGGTGGTGCGGATCGAGTA
>CAYSNV010000180.1:0-2972 GCA_964432545.1 uncultured Candidatus Bathyarchaeia archaeon
GAGCAAGCTTGCAGACGCCTCGCCAACGGTGAAGGGTGGGCGTTGGGAGACCTCTGCCGTAGCCTGATCGTGCTCGGCGCCTGCGGATCATATCTAACCTTGCGCTCATCCGAGCCCCAGCAACCGATCTCGGATGGCGGCTTCTCGAGCGTGCTGAGAGAGTACTTGGGAGCACGAGCCTACGCTCCCAGAACTGGAAGACGGTCGGAACTCATCACAGTCCGCTTGCCCGCTGGTGTCGCCCGGTCGCTGATCCTCTACTCCAGACTGGTCTCGACGCTGCGTTCGCATGTATACGCTCGTCTCCTCAGGGCAGGCCTCTTGATGTATCTCAGGTCGGAGCAGCGTCTGGCCGAGAGCCTCCAAACAGCCAGCCCGAGACCAGGCGCGGACGCGAATCATGGCAGGAGGTGAATTGCATGACGAACGAGCATTTGCGGGAGTCCCTTCGCCTCGTGGACGAGTGGATTCGCCTGTACCGTTCGGTGGGAATTGCCGGACTGCCTGGAACCGACAGGCGAGCACAGCTTGAGAAGATCATGTGGCAAGCGCTCCAGGAGATCGTTGAGTACTCGAAAAGCGAGGAAGCCGCCAAGAAGGCAGAAGAACGAAGACGCGTCATGGAGCTACTGAATCATGCCGTCAGAGCCGAACTTGCGGTACTGCACGAGCAGGACGCCTTTTATGTCGAGCACCTGGTCAATCAAATTGAAGCATTTATGAGAGAGCACGAGAAAGAGTTCTCAACGTAGGCTTGCATAAGCAGACAAGAGTAACCAGAAACGAGAACACCAGGGTGCAGTGCACAGTGCCATGCACCCTACTTCCGATCGCGTCCCCCAAGATGTTTGACTCCAGCTTCTCAGATGCCTGCCAACGCCCTAGACCTGCCGGAAAAAGGAGACCACGTTGCTTTGAGGGTGGTCGAGTGAGAGTCTGTTTCGTAAAGCTAAGTCAACTGTTGTACAAACACAACATATGATGGAAGAATACAACATTAACCAGACGACGCTGAAGATCTTGGGGCTTTACAGGAGATTTCCGCACCTCAGGTAAATAGGGAGAGAGACGAGGGTCGACGTGAAGGCGATTCAGCTCCAGCTCAAGCGATTGGAGAGGATGAACATTCTTTCAAGCGACCGCAAGCGGAGGAACAAGGAATACTCCGAAGCTGCTCCAGCTTCTGACGGAAGGCACCACTATCAGATCAGCGGAAAGTTCAGGGCTTTTACCGTCTCCCGCTACGTCTCACGTCTCGAAGCAGTTCCGCGTGTCACGCTCTTGAGAAGCAGTGAAGTGTCCACGCTCCTGCCGTACAGAGTTGATGAGCCTCTGTCTTTCAGGACCTCTTGGAGCGTATCAGTCACGAGGTCTATGAGGTTGAACTCCGTGGCAAGGGCTTGGATCTGTGCATAGTCCATCGCGTCTTTCAGCAGGGCACCTCTGTCTCTGGGGTCGAGCAAGGCAATAATGTCAGAGCCGTCCTTTGCAGCCTTGCCTCTCAGCCAGGCAAGCCTGGAGGGATTCATTGTGGCGCCTTTGGTCCTAATATCGTACGACCTGTCTCTCCTGGCTTTCACCTTGAAGAGCGCCAGAAGCGCCTTGCTGGGCACGTAGCAGACAGCGTCCTTCGCTATTCTGGCCTCCCTTCTGCAGGCGTTCCTCTCGCAGAGAGAATAGGGGAGGCTCTTTGAGTCATCCTCGTGGAATTGGGTCGCGCTGGTCCGTTCGTAGCTGCAAGCGTCAATCTCCATGTCACCTATCTTCTTCCCTCGCTTCGAGTAGATCGGTTTCATGGCTGTGATCTCTGTCCCCAACGGGTCCTGCTGTAGGATCTCGTACCCATGGGACCTTTCGTATCCCTCGATTATCTGGTCGAACGTGCCCTTAACGCTCGGTCCGACCACGTCGATGTCGACGGAACCGTAATAGGGGTTGTAGAAGTAGACCGCCCAACCGCCTACGATGACAGGTGCTCCGAAATGTCGGAAGTAGCGAACAAAACTGATCAGTTCCCGGTAGGACGCCCTTACTGAAGCCGGCCCCTTTGGAGTCACGCTCAATCTTCTTCCTTTATCTCCTCGTAGAGCTTTATCGCGCCGTCCCTGCCCGATCCTCCCAGACAGAACAAGTCTATGACGACCTGAATAGGTTCGACCAAAGCGAATCCCCCGATTCGTCTCGCGTTCTTCTGAATCAGTTCAGAGTCCGGTCTGAGGACCTGCACCGTCACATCGCCTCTCCCCTTGGGAATCTTGCCCGAAAGTTCGAGCGGCTTCTGGGAGTAGACGTGAACAGTCGGGTAGGTGATGTAGTACTCGAGATACTTGGCAAGCGCCGAGAAGGCGGTCAGCGCGTATCTGCCTTCGTGCGCTGCCGCTTTCCTGACTATTCTCTCGACTTTCGATACCTCCGACTCCTCAGTCCTGACTTCTGACTCAACGAGCCTAGAGAGTGGTCGCTCCGTCGAGAGGACCTCGAGCAAACGGAGCGAGTCCGTGAGCTCTAGGTGCCTCCTCGCTCTCTGAGTAACAACCCCCGGCGCCTCTAACTCGTTGATAACGTGGTTTACCAGATTCCTGGAGACGCCCGCTCTCGTTGAGATCTCGATCTGGGACGTCTTTGGGTGTGCTAGGAGGTATGCTACAACCTTGTAGGTCTGCGGGGAGGTTAGTCTGACCAATCTTCTTCCTACTGTCTTTGAAGCGGCGGCTATTTAAGGAAATCCCATATTCATGGGATTATCCCATATCTGTGGGATTACTTTTCTAAATGGCTGCCGGTGGGTTCCCTGGCCTTGCTTCTTGTCATGATCGGTTGAACGCCCGACACCCTGCGCAAACTTTCTCCGCATCGATGTAGTCGCTCTCCTGCTTATCTTCGCCACGGTAAGTGTCACAGCGTTGAATCGTATGCGCCAGCGCATACAGCTCCCCGAAAGGGACGACTACACTCGAATCGTGGCCAGGGTT
>CAYSNV010000181.1:0-2968 GCA_964432545.1 uncultured Candidatus Bathyarchaeia archaeon
TGAAGGCGGTCTTGACCTGGTCTAGCACGCTGTCGAGCAGTTGTGAAGTATGGTACACCTTGAATCCTAATTCTCCCACCAGCTGCGGGTAGTCCTGGGTGAAGACTCTGTAGCAGCCAGCGCACGGTGTCAAAACGGTCGCCGCCCCTCTCCTACGGATGGCGTCCACGTTGTGCTCCGCCAGCTCTCTCGCAGCCTCCCCCTTTCCGGATAGCAGGAGCGGCGCCCCACAGCACCATTCATCCTCGCCAAGGATTGTCCAGTCGAAACCAAGCCTGTTCAGAATCTCCGAGGTTGCCGCCGCGATGCCCATCGCTCGACCTGAGAGGGAGGAGACGCATCCGACGAAGTAGACGATGTCCGCCCGCTCCTTCACCTTGACGATTTCCTTAACATCCATATAGCCGATCCACTCAGTCCTAGCTTCCTTTGGCAAATCGTAGATGTGGCGGTTCTCTCTGACGAACATGTCCAGGGCGTCTATTGCCTTGGGGTAACATCTGTGCTGTATGAGATAGGCTCTCGCAGCCTTTATCGCGTCTACCGTCCTGACCCCGGGCGGGCATCGCCAGAGACAGTAGCCGCAGAGCGAGCAGTTGAAAATCCTGTTCATGAGATACTCGTTGACCTTGACCTCCCCCTCGATCAGTGCCTTGATCGTCTGCATCCTGCCTCGCGGGGTGTTGGATTCGAAGCCCATATACTCCTCTACCGGGCATAGGGCGACGCAGAAGCCGCATCTCATACATCTCTGCACGTCTTCTCTGAAGTCTGCGATCGAAGGATGTTCGACGGGCATGTTACTTCCCTCCAAGTGGGTAGGGTCCTCCCTTCCCCTTTCCAGGGTTAAGGATCAGGTTCGGGTCGAAGAGCCTCTTTATCTCCCTCATCCACGCGAGAGAGGTCGGGTGCTCCTTCTCGATGAAGGGCGCTCTGATCACCCCGATGCCATGCTCAGCCGTAATGCTCCCTCCTAGGGGTAAGACGATCTGGTTGTAGAGGATGTCCAGAGCCTGGAAGAAGGCGTTGCGCTGCTCGTCGATCCGCTCGTCGTAAAGGAAGGTGGGGTGCAGGTTCCCGTCGCCGATATGCCCGAAGTTGCCCAGCTCCAACCCCTCGACGCCTACTCGCTCAGGGATCTCCTCGATCTTCACAGCGGCCTCTGGAAGCTTCGTGGGAGGGACGGTACAGTCCTCCATGGTGGTTGTGGGCTTGATCCTCGCCAGCGCCGGGAACGCTGCCTTTCTGGCCGAGATGAACTTCATGCGATAGGTCTTGTCCGTGGTCTTCTCGACGTGTATCGGCTTCTCATCCTGGCACAGTGCCGCACATTTCTCAAGGCTTGCGGCTACGGCGTCTTGGCTGTCGCCGCCGACATCGATCATCATGAAATTCCCCTCAGGAAACCCCTTTATCCCCGCGTACTCGAACGCTGCCTCCGTCGTCTTCCTGTTCATGAACTCCATCATCTCCGGAATCGCCCCCGCGCGCCTGACCCTCATCGCCGAGCGCGCCAGGCTGTCGACGGAGTCGTAGATGAAGACGCCTGTGGCGTAGTACTGGGGCAGCGGCAGAATCTTCAGACATATCTTGGTGAAGACACTGAGCGACCCCTCGGAGCCGACAAAGAGGCGGGTCAAATCAAGCCCTGAGACAGACTTCAAAGTCTTGGACCCCGTGGTGATGATCTCTCCGCTCGCCAGTACCGCCTCAAGCCAGAGGACGAACGCCCTCGTTGACCCGTACTTGATTGCCTTGTTCCCCGCCGCGTCGGCTCCCACCATGCCCCCGATCGTACAGGCAGGGCTGCTGGCAGGGTCCGGGGGGAAGAAGAACCCGTGCTTGGCCAGCTCGTCATTGAGGGTGTCGCACACGACGCCGGGCTCAACGACGACGATCTGATCGTCGACGTGGATGGAGAGCAATCTATTCATGCGGTACAGGTCGAGCACGATTCCGCCGACAACTGGCAGCGCCGAGCCCGCTGCGCCGGTTCCAGCTCCCCGAGGCGTTACCGGGATCTTTTTTCGGTTTGCCAGCTTGAGGATGTCGGCAACCTGCTCTGTGGTAGTTGCTCTGACTATGGCGTCGGCCTTGAGTTTCAGCGGCGATGAGTCCCTCATGTAACATGTGAGTTCCTCCACTCTCGTTGTGACGTTTTCAGAGCCTACGATTCCTTCAAGCTCTCTAAGCAGTGAATCCGTAACTCGACCATATTGCGGCATTTTCATCACTCTGTAGGCGGTCACTCCATACGCTCTAGAAGATCGTTAGTCATCCCTTTAATGCTTTAACCCTGCAACATCCTGTATGAACTCCCTGCGCCTTCCGTGAAGAGTCCTTCCTGACGGTTGTACATGCTGAGATGTTTGCATAGATGGCGATCATAAGTCATGTTGGGGCAATCTGATAAAGAAAGTCTTCTCTCACCTTTTTCACTGTTTTCCTCCTGTTGGAGTAGGGTCGGGCTGATTATCTTTTGCGGAGGTCTATTCAGATTCGATAGCATATAAGACCTGAGGCAGAACCGTGCGTCACTTCATGAGTATTCTCTTAGATGGACGACGGGGATTTTCCGCTTTGCCTTTTCGTAAAGAAGGTCGTTAGCGGTTATTAACGGTGCCCCGATCTTTTTGGAGGAGATGACGTAGGCCCCGTCATAGTAGGTGACTTCGTTTTCTGTACTCCACGCCAGAATCGCCTGATGATCCTTTTCGTCCAAGCTCAGGATGTTCATCTTGAGTTTGAGAAGACTGTGCAGCTTTTGCCCTGCTTCATGAACAGTTATGAATCCATTCAAGACTGATATGGAAAGCGCGTTTCCCACCTCATAGACCAACAATTGCGGTGTTCGTAGATCGATGACTCCGTCAAGGAAGTCCTTGAGAATTTGGCCCGCATTATCTGAGAGCTCCTCCACCAAAAGGAATCGAGCCGCGACGGAGGCGTCTACGACATACGTTATCAT
>CAYSNV010000182.1:0-2961 GCA_964432545.1 uncultured Candidatus Bathyarchaeia archaeon
TCGGTCACATCGGGTTCGAGAACATCGGGCTTGCCCCCTGCTTCCGCAGAGCCGTGGAGAAGAAGCAGATGGAGGTAGAGGACTACTCCAACTTCATCATGACGATGAGGTTCTGGGCAGGAATGATGGGCCTCCCCTTCGTCCCGATCAAAAGCGGGCTCGGCTCCGATGTCCCCCGCACCATCAGCAGAGAAAAATTCCGAGAAATGGAATGCCCCTTCACAGGCGAGAAACTCATGCTGTATCCTGCAGTAAACCCTGACTTCACGATAATCCATGTGCAAAGAGTTGACACCGAAGGGAACGCGCATATCGACGGACCAGTCTATGACAACGTGGAAAAAGCGAAGTCCGCGAAGACTCTTATGGTCACCTGCGAGGAAATCGTCACCTCAGATTACGTGAGGCGATCCCCGGAGAAAACGATGATCCCCGGCTTCCTCATCAAAGCGGTAGTTGAGGCCCCCTTTGGCGCACACCCCTACGCATGCTACAAGTATTACGACTACGACTGGGAGCACATCGAGTACTACGCTGAAGAAGCCAAAGACCCCGAAAGGTTCAACAAATACCTCGACGAATACGTGTTCAGCGTCGATGACGAGTGGGGGTACCTCAAGAAGATCAGCTTTGAAAAAATCCTGAAACTGAGGGCCAACACCTCCCTCGGCTACTCGACCTATTACAGGAAACTTATCTAGAAGGTGAAAGAAGATGGACCAGCCTGCTAAAGAATATTCGGATCTAGAAATGATGTCTTCAGCCGCGGCACGACAGATCAAAGACCACGAAACAGTATTCGTCGGCACCGGAATGCCGATGCTGGCGAGCATGCTTGCCCTCCGCACCCACGCACCCCACTCCGTAATCATGTACGAGTCAGGGTACGTCGGATGCAGAAACATCGACACCGCCCGGATCATCGGCGACATCCGCCTCATGTACAACCTCACCCAAGTCACCACCATGGTCGACGTACTCGGCCTCCTCCAAACCGGAAGAGTCGATGTCGGATTCCTCGGCGGCGCACAGATCGACAAATACGGCAACATCAACGCCACAGCCATCGGCGACTACCACACACCCAAGGTCCGCCTCCCCGGCTCAGGAGGCGCCCTCGACATCGCCACCAACGCAAAGAGAATCCTCATCATCGTCAACCACGAAGCACGCCGATTCCCAGAAAAGGTAGACTACGTCACAAGCCCCGGCTGGATCGACGGGCCCGAAGGAAGGACGAAGGCAGGCCTAAAAAGAGGAGGCCCAGCCAAAGTGATCACCGACATCGCCATCATGGGATTCGACGAGAAGACAAAGCGAATGAAGCTGGAAACCGTCCACCCTAACCACACCGCTAAGGAAGTACAAGAGAAGACAGGGTTCGAGCTCATAATCCCCGACAAGATTCCTACAACCTTGCCGCCCACGGAAGAAGAGGTCACCATACTCCACGAAAAGGTGGATCCCACAGGCTTCTTCCTAGTCCGAAGGCTGCAGAAGTAGCGGCAACCCCAAAAGTTTATCTGACAGAACCCATAGAGTCTGCCGGAACGAGGGTCTAGGGCATGCCATCAATCCCCAAGAAGATGAACGCGCTCGTCCTGTACGGCCCCAACAACTTCAAGATAGAGCAGGTGGACGTGCCCGAACCGGGCTACCAAGAGACCCTTGTCAGAGTCAAATCTATCGCAATATGCGGAACGGATCCACACTTGGTCGCTGGAGAATATCCAGGCTTCTGGCCGCCCGGATACCCCTTCACCCCCGGCCACGAATTCGCTGGTGAGATCGTCAAGGTGGGGCCAGGCGTCCTCGGATTTAAGGTCGGCGACCACGTCGCTGCTGAATCCTCAAAGGGATGCGGATTCTGCAAGAGATGTCTGGAAGGGAGATACAACATCTGTGCCAACTATGGCAAGAAAGAGACCGGGCACAAACACTACGGCTTCACAGAAGCCGGAGGATATGCTGAGTACTGTGCGATCTCGATAAAGAGCATCCACAAACTCCCGGACACAATCCCCTGGGACATCGCGGCGCTTGTGGACACAGCAGGTGTGGGGTTGCACGCCGCCGACCGTGGGAAGATCAAGCCAGGAGATGTCGTCGCCATCATCGGGCCGGGCGCTATCGGGCTCATGACCCAGCAGTTCATGCAGGCTGCCGGCGCAGGTAAGATCATCATGATAGGCTACGGCGACATTAGCAGAACAGGGCTGGAGCTCTCAAAGAAGCTAGGCGCAGACGTCACAATAGACTCTCAGAAGGAAGACCCCGTCAAAATCGTTAAGGATATTACCGGCGGGCTGGGCGCAGACGTCGTGGTGGAGACCAGCGGAAGCAAGGGAGGCTATCAACAGCTGCTGAAGGTGGTGCGGCAGGGCGGAAAAATCATCTGCATCGGTCTGACTGGAGGAGTTGAGATCCCCATCCCGATGGATCGTATTGCCCTCAACGAGCTCGACGTCTACGGGGTCAGAGCGAACCCCAATAGCTGCGATGAGGTCATCGCGCTCTTGGAGAAGGGCAAAGTGGATTTCAAACCCTTCATCACTCACACCTTCCCCCTGACAGAGTTCTCGAAGGCGCTTGACGTCTTCAATGCACGGGCGGGAGCGATAAAGATCATCATCCACCCGTGAAAACGAGGTCCCTCTTTTCTGGAAGCAGTATTGTGAGGTGAGAGGGGTGACACCCTCTCCCTATAGGAAAAGTCGCCTCAGCGAAGGGTCTTGACTTTTGATAGGAACTTCTGCGACTCGCCTTCGTTCATTGCGAAGCTGTGCTCCATGTCAGGCCATTTCCCTGCGACGACCTCATCCCTGTAGGTCTGGAAAGTCTTGAGGATGATGTCATGCAGCTGCACGAACTTCTTCGCGTGCTTCCCTACCGGCCTCTCGTAGATGCCTAGCACATCATGCGACACCATGCATTGGCCGTCGCAGTCTACTCCTGCGCCGA
>CAYSNV010000183.1:0-2944 GCA_964432545.1 uncultured Candidatus Bathyarchaeia archaeon
CCCAAACTGTTTGCTGAGCGGTCTTCCTGTTCCGAACCTTTTCCTGATCTTAGTTGCGCCGTATCTTACACCTATAATGAAGTGTGAGATCCCTCCCAGAATCATCGGAAGCATGCTCCAGTACATAAGCGGCTGCCTTGGGGAACCGATCTCTAGGAGAGGCTTCGGCCGCCCAAGAGTGTGAGGCCTCAACCTTACGCCTCGCCCTCCCGCGCTCACGATCCCGTAGGTTTCCTCGATGAAACGGTCCACTCTCTCGTCAACGATCTTTCTGATCTCGCCTGCTGTTGACTTCAACTCATCACCGCTCATTAGAAGGTCACCATGATTGGTTAGTGAGTTCTTTGACCTCCCAGTATGGTTAACAGGGGTTAAACATGGCGGTCAGTAGATCCCTTTTTAACATTTTCTGAGATGAACTGAGTGAACTGGTCGCGTCCTATGGCATCAGGTAGTTTTGTGACTATATCGCGTGAAGTCACGATACCTGCTAATCTCCCTTCTGGGTCAACGACTGGAAAGCCGGTGTCTTGTCCTTGCTTCATCAGTCCTAGAAGTTCGCTTATATCGTCTGTGGGACTCAAGGAGTGGGGACTTGTGGTGCGTATCGTCTTGACTGGTGTTAGCATGAACTTGCTCATGTCTTTCTTCGAGAGGACAGCTTCGACGTGATACTCCGACGAAATCAAATGCTTCAGTATGTCCGTGACTGTGATAACTCCTCGAAGTCTTTTGTCCTCAAGGATTGGAAGTCGTCGAACACCGTGAGCTGCCATCTCTATGGCAGCATCAGCCAATGAATGTGCAGGTGTCACCGTGTAGACTTGGGTCGTCATGAGGTCTGAGACGTTGATGCCAAAGCTCTTTAGGGGGAGTCTGTCAAGGAAGCAGCGTTCGGTGATTACTCCCTGCAGGACGTTCATTTGATCTACGAGAACGATGTGCCCCACCTTATTCTCCACGATGTAGGAGATCACTCCTTTGAGAGGAATGTTGGAGGCGAGTTTGTGAAGGTACTCGCTGACGAAGAGATGTATCGGTTGCCGGAGAAAAGGCTCGAAACCCTTACCAGCTCTTCTCTTGATACCCTCTCCCCTCCTTCCAGCGATCAGATCCAATATTCTCAACCCTGAAAGTACGCCTCTAACACGTCTCTTCGAGTCGACAACAGTCAGCCGGTATATTCCCTTCCCGCTCGCAGTCATGTTCAAAGCCAGAAGTAGCGGCGAGTTCACGTTAACTTCATAGACAGGACCGGTGTAAGCTACGTCTATCCCCTGTGGTGGCGTAGAATTTATAGCCAACGCTTATCCCTCCTCTCAAGATACGAATAGGGTCTCATTTTAAATATCTTCTGTCTTACCCAGAAAACAGGTCCAAAAGTGATGAATGGGAGAAGTTGATGGAAACAGTTGTCCAAGCGGAAGATGATCGACCAGTACGTCAATGTGATAGGCCAAGATGCAGTTGACGAGATCAAAGAACTAGCGAATAGACTGGAGGGCGCGGTCGTCAGCCACATCAACTCCACAAGATTTGGAGGTGGAGTAGCTGAGATTCTGAAAAGCTTGATCCCGCTTGCCAACTCGGTGGGATTGAAAGCCGAATGGCATGTAATGAAAGGCGCTCCAGAGTTCTTCAAAATCACAAAGAACTTCCATAACGCTCTTCAGGGGATGCCGATACCCCTCACCGGTTCCATGAGAGAGACCTACCTTAAGTTCAACAGAATGTACGCGGGCGAGCTGGATGTGAGCTCCGATGTAGTCTTCATCCACGATCCCCAACCCTTGCCTCTGATACAGTTCTTGGGGTATGAAGACACCAAGTTCGTCTGGCGATGCCACATTGACCTGACCAACGCGAACATGGTTTACTGGAGCTTCGTCAGAAAGTTTGTGGAGAGGTATGATGCGCTCATTTTCTCGCTCGACAAGTACATTCGGGAGGAGATAAGTCGCAAGAGAATCTACATAGTCCCCCCGTCTATCGATCCCCTCTCGGAAAAGAACATGCCGCTCTCCCCAGATGAAGTATACCAGGTGTTAGCGAGATTCGACCTCAATCTGGAGAAGCCAATCATAACCCAGGTTGCGCGGTTTGACTGCTGGAAAGACCCTCTCGGCGTAATCGACTGCTTCAAGATTGTCAGAGAAAACGTTCCCGGCGCCCAGCTTCTCCTGATCGGTAGCATGGCTCAGGACGATCCAGAAGGTATAGAGTGGTACGAGAAAACGCTGAAGAAGGCTGAGGGCGTCAGTGACGTACATGTTCTTACCGACAGCGACGGTGTTGGAGACAGAGAGGTCAACGCTTTCCAGAGAGCATCCGGGGTGGCTATACAGAAGTCGCTCCGTGAGGGTTTTGGCCTTTCGGTGACGGAGGCTCTTTGGAAAGGCACCCCCGTCGTTGCCACCCGAGCCGGCGGCATCCCCCTCCAGGTGATAGATGGGGTCACAGGATTCCTAGTCAACGACGTTGGTGAGGCAGCGGAAAAGATCATCCTTCTGCTGAAACAGCGGTTTCTCGCGAAAATGCTTGGTATGGAGGGTCACGAACATATTAAAAGGAACTTCCTTGTCACAAGGCATCTGCGAGACTATCTGAAGGTTCATCTGGACGTGATCGAACCCACTTCTCCGACACCTCATCCTCCCTAGGCGCCTTGAACGTTCAAAGATGGAGAATGTGCGCGATCAAGATGGGCGGCCTACTGGATTAGGCCATTTACGCGGGTAGTTACACCTAGAAGAACGTTTTCCAGTTATTCGAAAGAATAATAAGTCCAGCGGTTCTTGAAAGCGACGCGATGCATGGCCTGCCCCATAACTCTGTTTACAGATCAGCGGACCGATCTGTCTCTGAAAGAAGTGGCGAAAAAGGCGTGCGCCGCACGTACTACAGACGCGACCACTGCTACGATCTCTATAAGTTTTAGATGGCA
>CAYSNV010000184.1:0-2934 GCA_964432545.1 uncultured Candidatus Bathyarchaeia archaeon
CTCCGTCACCGCGCTAGATGAAGAAGCGTTCTACCTGACGAATCAGGTTTCCGGGGAGAGGATGATGAGTCATGTGATAGCCCTCGCGTCGTTTGGGACGCGGTATGTCGGAACTGAGGGAGCCAACATGTCCGCCGAGTTCCTTCACCGGTACTTCACCTCACTGGAGCTTGAAGTGGCCTTCCACCCTTTCGTTCCAGGTGACGGACTGAGCGGTAGAAACGTTGTCGCGACCAAGAACGGGGCAGGAAGCTGCGACGAGTATGTCCTGCTCTTCGCCCACTACGATTCGATATCAGATGCCCCCACGCTGTCAGCCCCGGGGGCTAACGACAACGCGTGCGGCGTCGCTGTGATGATGGAGGCCGCACTGATAATGAGCGGGGGCAGCTGGAATCGCACAGTGATGTTCATCGCCTTCTCGGGCGAGGAGGTCGGGTTCATCGGATCCTCGGCGTGGGTCAACGAGAACTCACGAATCCTCGACAGAATGGTCGGGGCGATATGTCTGGACGGTGTAGGGAGGGGGAGAGGCATCTCCATCCTGTTCAGTGACGAAGCATCGGAGGACCTGGCCAACCTCGTATACGACGCCTCCACAGCCTTGGGCTTTGCCAGCTTCAAAGCGGTCGCGAGCAGTTCAGGGGTGAGGGGAAGCGATAGCGGAGCGTTCTTGGGGAGAGGACTCAGGGTAGTTCGTCTCTGGGACTGGGACACCGCTTTCATTCACAGCTCCGCGGATACGCCTGACACCCTCTCCCCGGTTCGCCTCGTTGAGACCGCCAAGGTCACCCTTGCCACTCTCTACGCTCTTGCGACCAAACCCCTGGAAGCGATACTCCCGGAGAGGCAAACTCCCCAGCTGGATCGCGGAGCTCTAGGCCTCACCGTGCTCTTGCCCACCATCGGCCTCGTGTCGGCTGTTCTCCTTTTCTTGGTGCTCAGACATTCGAAGGGGGGTAGGTTCGAAAGGAGGTCTCTCCGTCGTGACGCAGCAGCCGGCCACCTCCGGTCGTGAGGAGGGGTCGCCGAGCAACATCCAGGGATCTATCTTAAGTATCGGCCAAAAAGGAAGGCAAGAATCGAGATGAGAGAGATTACGATGAGCAGAGGTGAGGTGGCAAAGTAGAACCCATCCCTTCGATACACGTAGAGGATTATGGGAGGGATCTTCTCGACCGAAGGCAAGTATCGTGCGACGTAGGGAATGAGGATTAGGAAGAAGCCAAGGACTATCAGGATGAGACCCATCCATGTAAAAGCGCGATACCACCCTCCTTCCATATCCACGCCAACTCACCCTTGTCGAAGACCCCTATCTGGCATCCCAGTGACTTACCTATCTATCATCTACGATGCTAACCAAAAGTTTAAGGATTTCCACTCTCCTGTCAGTAGACAAGTTCGCCAACGTGCATCGAGCCTCAGGTAATCCAGTCCATTTGAAAGATCTTCCACAAGTGGCTGACCATGGAAGCGCATGACCTGATCATACTCGAAGACGCGGTCAGAATCGTTGAAGAAGCTGCCAAGAGAGGTCTCTATTTGCGTCTCCTAGGCGCGATAGGGATAAAGGTTAACGCGTCACATCACGACGACCTCTTCAACAGGCTTGACCGACTCGCTTCTGAGAAGAAGTTCACCGACATCGACTTCGCCGCCTATAGCGACCAGAGAGGGCGGGTGAGAGGACTGCTGGAGAGTCTTGGATACCAAGTCAATCAGCATGCCCTGCTGCTGCACGGGAACACTCGGATGCTTTTCCACCATCCCGCAAAAGAGTACATCACAGACGTGTTCTTTGACAAGCTTGAGTTCAGCCACGCCGTGCACTATGGGAAGAAGCCTCAGAAGGGTCGGCTGCACCTGAACCCCTTGACTGTCTCTCCGACGGACCTCCTGTTAGAGAAAGTCCAAATCCACCAGATCAATGAGAAGGATATCAAAGACCTGATCCTCCTCCTCACCGCCAATGTGGTCGCCGACTCTGAAGGCCCGAACACGGTCAACGGAAAGTACGTTGCCACGCTCTTCTCCGACGACTGGGAATTCTGGTACGAGGCAACCATCAACCTGCAGAAGACGCTTCAATTCTCGGAGAGGTACGTCAAAGAGAAGTTGGTCGGAGAAGAAGTCCGCGCAACCGTCTCCGCAAGAGTCCAAGATCTCCTACGGTTCATCAACAGTGAACCCAAGACCAAGAGATGGGAGAAGCGCAGCAAGGACGGGCCAAAGAAGAGGTGGTGGAGAGACGTCGAGGAGAGATCGCGCTAGACCGGGCGACGTGAAAGGCCGCTTCCCTCTCGCTGGGTTCTCTGTACCCCCGGCCCACCGCATCAGGTAAGAAACCCCCCCCCAATGGCGCAAGCGTGAGAAATTGATCGTAAAGGTCGGCTGCTGCGGCTTTCAGTACTCCATGCCACGCTACTTCCAAGACTTCAACCTAGTCGAGATTCAAAAAACGTTCTATACAATACCTAACCTCAAGACTGTGGAGAACTGGCGGAAGAAGGCTCCTGGAGGGTTCGAATTCGCGGTGAAGGCGTGGCAGGCGATCTCGCATCCTAGCGACAGCCCCACGTGGAAACGTGTGAAGCCTCCTGCTGTAAGCGGCACCGAGTACGGCCTGTTACGACCCGTCAAAGAGAACTTCGAAGCGTGGGAGAAAACGGTTGAGGTGTGTAAGACACTCGGGTCCAAGGTCGCAGTGATCCAGACCCCTCCTAGCTTCCGTTGCTCGGACGAGAACTACCGGAACGCGTTCCGGTTCTTCGAAGAGGCGTCGAGAGCGGCTGTCAAGATCGCTTGGGAGCCGAGAGGAGACTGGGTAGAGAACCCTGACAAGATCTCCAAGATGTGCGGCAAGTTCGGCTTGATCCATGTCGTCGACCTCCTCAGAAGGATGCCCGCTACAGTCTCAAGCACCTATTATAC
>CAYSNV010000185.1:0-2932 GCA_964432545.1 uncultured Candidatus Bathyarchaeia archaeon
CGCTTCCGAGGGGGATTTTCAATATTGTCGTCAAGGTGATCGACTGCTCGGGGACGTCTCACATCTTTCAAGAATCGATAGGCGCGTCGCACTTCAACCACGTCTATATCACGGTGACGGATGGGGAGGGGGTACCGGTGCCCAACAGGGAATATGCTATCACCAATGAGCGGTTAAGATTTGAGGTCGCAGGCTCGACAAATGCCTCAGGAGTCTCGGAGGCGGTTCTTCCCTCTTCGGATGTCGCGGGTGAGTACAGTATCGAGATCAAATGGGGAAACTGCAGCTTCAGAATCCCCTTCTCAATCTCCTTGAAGCAAGGAGAGACCGTTGACCTGAAGCTCCCAATCTATAACTTGAGGATCAAGATCCTGTTCTACTTCATCCCGCTAGCGGGTGCACAGGTCACGCTCTCCCGGGGTGCGACTTGGATCGCGAACGGAACAACCGACTGGGACGGCGCCATCCTTTTCAACCAGATACCGTCGGACCGTTACAATGCCACTGTTGAATACGCCTATCAGACATACCGCCAAGAGATCGATCTGAAGAGGCCCCAAGAAGTGCTCGTCTACGTCAGGAACAGGTATATGGCAGCGGGCTTAGGGTTAGCCTTCATCTTCCTTCTGGGAAGTGTATCGGCGGTCATCGTAAAGAATCGTGGAAAGCCCAAACGACACTCTTTCTCCTTCATCGATAGGATTATCGAAGGTGGACTTCCCTACGAAGCTTCCATTATGATCTCGGGACCGCCTGCTTCAGGCAAATCGGTGCTCGTCGGCAACATGACAAACGAAAGCCTCCACAAAGGCAGAAAGTGCGTCTACATCGTCAACGTCGACTTCCCCTCCAAGATCCGAGAAGATCTGGAGAACCTTAACGTGGACCTGAAGAAGCATGAGAAGGAGAATAGGATCCTTTTCCTTGACTGCTACTCAGGCGTGGCGGGCAGAGAATCCTCGGAACTCCACCATGTGGACTCTTCGAGCGATCTCACAAGGATCGGTATCGAGCTCTCACTCTGCTTAGAAGAGTCCGGCCACAAGACAGACGTCTACTTCGATTCTATGAGCACAATACTCGCCACCCTTAGACCGGAACAGATCGTCTCTTTCCTCCACACCACCGCTGCCAAAGTGAAGGGATTCTCGGGGAGATTCTGTTTTACGACAGGGTCTGAGGCGGGCAAAGAGATCCTCTACAAGATGGATGAGGCTTCCGACTGCGTCATCGAACTGACAATACGAAGAGAGGGTCAAGCCGAGAGGAAGGTGCTGAGGGTGAGAAAGGTCAGGGGAAAGGCACACTACTCACAGTGGATACCGTTCAAGATCGAGAAGGGTAAAGGGATCGTTTTCTACGCGCCCAGACGGATTTTCAGAAAATCCTATCTTTAGGAAAGACCTCGAGTCCTTCATCAGTGATCCTGTACGGCCTCAGCTGAGTATCATGCTTGATGCCGCGCATCTTTTCGATCTGAATCGCTTTGATGACGTCGCCGTTGTGGACGAAGCTGTGCAGCAGAATGACTCCCTGGGACAGGAATTCTTCAAGCTGGAACCTCCGATCGAGCAGGCTCGTGCGGAGTTCAGAGGTGATGATGATCGTGCACCCCGTCTTTATCAGGGAATCGAAGAAAAGCAGAATGGCCCGTCGTCTGTGAGTCTGATTCTCGTACCGCAACATGAGGGCTGTGACTGGATCAATGGCGATTCGCTGAATTCCCTCTTCCTCAACGATCTTGGAGACGATCTTGAAGAGGCTGTGGAGGCTCAGTTCGGGGAGCTGGACGCCTAAGGTCTCGTCGCCGAAGCGCCCATGCTGGAGCGCTGAAGCCTTCCGTGATCTCTTCAGCGGGGTGGCGTCCAAGAGGAGGAGAGACCCCTCTTTCTCCAGCCTATCGAGATCCCACCCGAAACTTGTCATGTCCGCTTTGACCTGTTCAGGCTTCTCGTCTAGTGTGATGTAGAGCCCTGGCTCTGAGGATTCGGCTCCTTTCCTCAGAAACTGAAGTGCGAAGATCGTCTTTCCGGATCCTGGACCTCCAACTAGAAGGATGCATTTCCCCTTTGGCAGGCCACCGCTCAACAGCTCGTCGAGCCCTTTGACGCCGGAGTTTACTTGTTCCATTAAGCCTTCCCTTGTAGGAGACTGGGCTTTACGGAGGTACTGTAGGGGGAGATAGACTAATTAATTTATTGCTCCATCTATTCTCTTGCTGATACTGGGTTAGCTGGATATTCTCCTTGATGATCCTCATGTCTGATCACCCCGATTTGACAGGTACAGTGAAGAACGACATTCTTCACCTTTGCCGGAATATCATGGAAAGCCCCGCGGTAACGAGCGCATGCATCTACGGATCAAGGGTCTGCGGGTATGCGAGGAGGGATAGCGATTACGATGTTCTGTTGATCCTCTCGGATTACTCTGAAGGGGTGAGGTACTACTATCCGAGCACAGAGAAGGTACACGTCGCCTGTCTACTGGTCGATGAAGAACTCTTCGGAATGGATGTATCGCAAGGCAGTCTCGGGGAGTTCGTCGCGGGGAGACTGCTGTCCCCCTACATCCCCTTGACCGGCCCAGGCTATCTTAGAGAACGTGAGATCGAGCTCAAGACCAGAGTGATCCTCGAAGAGCTCGAAGATCTAGTCATCCAGTATGGAGAACTGTCGCGGGGACTTGTGATCCAAGCCGAGTACATCATTCTCTCCCGCATGAAGAAAAGGATGAAAGTCTATCCTCCCCTCAGGTATAGTTATCTCAACATGTTCAGCGGAATGCTGCGAGAGAGAAACCTTCCCAGGATCGCCGCGGGATATGATGAGGCCTTGAGACGGCTGGAGATGAGAGGTCTCGTGAAGACGGAGGGGGCGTATATCACCCTCACCGACCTCTTTATCGATAACATCCTTAGGAGAAAGACGAT
>CAYSNV010000186.1:0-2930 GCA_964432545.1 uncultured Candidatus Bathyarchaeia archaeon
AGATGATGGAATACCTGAAACAAAGAAAGATACCAGCTCAGTACGATATAGAAGACCTAGAGGAAGATATGAAGAACTTCTACAAGAGGATGGGAAAGTGGAAGGAGTGTTAGACACCTTCTTAGCTCTAACGGCGCTGATGCCAACCGCATTGTGACATCCATCAATCCGAAACCCAGACTCTTTGCTTCGAGTTTCTCACCGAGCGCCGGCGGCTTATCGAGTTTGATGGTGAAGAACACCCGGGTCTTCGGCAAGGCGTGATCACGTCGTTAGATAAGGTTAAAAAATATGAGTCTTTAGAAGCTAGGTGAGCTGCGCTTTACTATGAGCCGGGAGAATGCTTCTGGCTACTTGCGGGAAGCTGTGTGGACTGTCGCGCAGTCATCTTGGAGGGGATCGGAATGAAACATATCTCCAAAGGCAAGGTCGTGTTCAGCTTCAGCCCCCATCACAGGCCGGTGGGGCATGTCACGCCAGGCGAAATCGTTCTCCTAGAGACCGAGGACGCGGTCGGCGGCCAGGTCAAGAGCGAGGATGCTGCGCTGGAGAAGCTGGACTGGTCAAAGGTCGACGGGGCGACAGGGCCCCTCTACATCACTGGAGCCGAGAAAGGCGACACTCTGGTCACCGAGATCCTCGACATCAAAACCGCCGACAAAGGGGTCATACTGACGATCCCTGGCAACGGCGCCTTGAAAGACAGAAAGTTCGCAGCATCAGCACGCATCGTCAGGATCGACCAAGGACACGCGTACTACGGCAACATCCGCGTGAGAACGAGACCCCTCATCGGCACCATCGGCGTCGCCCCAGCCGAAGGCGAGACACCCTCGGGCACTTCTGGAAGACACGGCGGCAACATCGACTGCAAAGAGCTCACCTCAGGAACCCGCCTGTACCTTCCCGTCTTCGTCGACGGCGCCCTCTTCGCTGCAGGCGACCTTCACGCCGTGCAGGCTGACGGAGAGCTCTGCGTCTCTGCGATCGAGGTTCCCGGCACCGTCATGCTCAGGTTCAGCGTGATTAAGCAGAAGCAGCCGCCGTGGCCCCTCCTTGAAACAGCGGATCACTACAGCTATCTGGTGGCAGGCGACACTCTCGACGACGCCGCTGTCAAAGCGACGGAGGCTGCGGTCGAAGCGCTCATGCGCGGCTACCGCCTCTCCTTTGAGGAGGCCTACATGTTGGGGAGCCTCCTCGTCGACATCAAGGTCAATCAGATCGTGGATCCACAACGGGGAGTGCGCGCTCAGATTGACCGGAGAGATATAGATCTCGCACACCTGCTCATCCCAACAGGGTGACGCCGCTCAAGAATATGCCGCTCTCGCGTAAGGCGGATAGGGTCCAGCAACAGCCGGCGATCTACTTCAGCACTTTTCCCGTTTCCATGTACCACAAGTAGAGGTCGAGCTCTGCGAGGCTGAGACCTGCCTTCTGCGAGATCTTCCTTAAGACCTCTTCAATCTCAAGATATCTCTTTTTGGTGAGCGTTGCCGGCATTTCGATAAGCTCGTGGTCCCCAAGCAGATGCATTATGTGGGAGTCGATGATCGCAAGGTTCTTGCAGCCAATGTTCCTCAGGAAGTGGCTGGCCTCCTTGTACCCGAGCCCTTTGACGTTCTCGCATAACCACTCTCGCATCGCGTTCTCGTCATCGAAAGAGGCAAGTATCCCTTTGAGCGAGCTCTTAACCTCCTGTGCCTCAAAGATGTAGCTTGCCCGCGTATTGGGGAACCGATAGCCGAGCTCTCTTAACTCTCGTGAAAGCTCAGGCCTCGAAAGTGTCAGAAACCCGTCTCCAACGGTCCGCTGAATCTGAGTGGTTCTCTCGGCGTTGAAGTTCGCTGCCAGAATGCAGAAACACATCTCTTTGAACAGGGCGGTATTTTGTTTCCTCCCGTTGGCTTCGAACTCTTTGATACGCTTCTTGACCAGTCTCCTCACTTTGCTGTTTTCGAGGTCTCTAATTGTGCGCAGCAGCCTGTCCATCGCTCTTATTGGACATACGGAGGTCTAGAATAGTCTTTCCCTCACGCAAGAAAACCAGTTTTCCACGTCCAAGACTTTGGAGGTTCTAGGTGGAAAAGGGAAACGTTTTAATCCGCTAACGTTCTACTAAGCTTGAGGTGGATTAATTGGGTTTCTTTGCAGGTCTACTCGCGGGAGGCTTGCTGGGTGCCTACTGGACCAGACCGGGAGGCTGGCTCGGTGGAATCCATGGACATCCTGGGTATCCTCAGTACCCCATGTACTATGGGTACGCGCCATACTCGTACTATTACCCTGCGTACGCGTATCGGCCCTACTACCCCTCCTACTACGCGCCCCTGCTGCCTTACTACTACTATCCCTGGTAAGCCCCTTTTCCTCAAACCCCTGACCTTTTTTTGGCTTCTCTGCACCTATCGTCCCTTCCGCTCTCAACGGCGAGGACGAGTGGACAGGATCTATCGTGAGCATCTGAGTATCCGGTAGAACAGTCCCGGACGGTGGCTCTGCTCGGGTGGAACTCGTGTGTCATGACAGACGCTCGAGGGCGCCGCCCGCCTAGAGGCCAAGATGCGTGATCAGGTCGTCAATACCTCGGTCCGTCTTCGCTGAGGTGAGTGCCGCCTTGACGTTGGGGTTGAGCATCCTCGCCTCGTCTATTAGCTTCTGCGCGTCGACCTGCATCACGTCCGCTAGGTCCATCTTGTTGATCGCGAGGACGTCGGCCTCCCGGAAGATCAGAGGGTGCTTGACGACCATGTAGGCGCCCTCGGTCACGCTGATGACGACAAGCCGCCTGTGGGCTCCGAGTGGGTAGTCTGCAGGGCAGATGAGGTTTCCCACGTTCTCTATGAAGACGAGGTCGACCTCTGACAGAGAAAGCTTCTCAACGGCTTTCCCAATCATGTTGGCGTCAAGGTGACACTCTTTTCCGG
>CAYSNV010000187.1:0-2901 GCA_964432545.1 uncultured Candidatus Bathyarchaeia archaeon
ATGTAAACTAGAATGCCGCACGCGCGGTGGCAGCGGTCGCAAATCGACTTTGTGATTCTCTTGGCCGTTTTTCAACACCCCGAAGGCTCAGGCGCGTGTAAGAGCTTTTCTGAGTCTGCTCGCGAAAGAGCCCTGCCAGTGTGGGAGTTGGTCATGGAACCTTGACATATAAGATTTTTCGAAAGGTACATGCATTCTACTGTCGTCGTTTCCAATCCTCACCCTCTCGCTCCGCATTGTACAGTCGGCCGACGCCACCCTAACAACCAAGCTGCTGCCTGTCTTCCCCCCTCACTAGCGGTGCTTCCTTGACCCTTCATGCCCTGGAGCTCGCGCGCTTTTTATATTAGGAGGGCACTTCATTCTCGGTTGACGTTCCGATGAGTTATGATTTGTACTGTGGTAGGTCTAGAACAGTCTCCCTGAATCTCTCCGGCAGGGATGTCTTATTCGATCTTGACGTGGGAGACGCCCCTCCGTTGCCAGATGTTGCTCATGCAGTCAAGAGTGGTTTTGAGAAGCCCATCGGTGCCCCCCCTGTCGAGAAGATGCTTAGGAAGAATGGGAAGGTAGTCATCCTTGTCGACGACCTTACCCGCTCCACCCCTCAGAGAATCCTCTTACCAATAGTCTTGGACGAATTCAACAGAACCGGTGTGAAGGATAAGCAGATTACAGTCATCATCGCGCTGGGAACTCATCGCCCCATGACGGAGGCAGAAATCAGAGAAAGATATGGGGCTGAAGTTCTCGACCGTGTCCCCATCGTAAACCACGAGTACGACAAACGCGAAAAGCTTGTTGACCTGGGCAGAACACCTAACGGCACACCCCTCATGATCAACAAGGAAGTCTACACCGCCGACTTCTCCATGGGCGTGGGGAACATTATCCCCCACCTTATCGCAGGCTGGTCGGGAGGTGGAAAGATAATCCAGCCCGGAGTCTGCGGGGAGGAAACGACGGGGATGACTCATGTTCTCGCAGGCACGGAGGGGGCCGACACCCTGCTTGGCAACCTCAACCAGAAAGTGAGGAGGGAGATCGATGAGGTGGCAACGAGAGCTGGCCTCAAACTCGTGCTTAATACCGTGCTCAACAAAAGAGAGGAGATGGCCCAAGTATTCATCGGTCACCATGTCGAAGCTCTGAAAGAGGGCGTTAGGTTCGCTGAAAGAATCTACAAGCGGAGGATTCCCGCACGCGCGGACATTGTAGTCGCCTCCAGCTATCCCGCGGACTTAGACTACTGGCAGGCGATCAAAGGCGTGGTATCCGCGAGCTTTGCGGTGAAAAGGGGAGGAACGATCTTTCTCATTACCCCGTGCCCAGAGAAGATCTCCCCCACTCATCCTGAACTCGAGAAGATCGGTAGCCTCAGTCTCGCAGACTCCTTACGGATGGTCCAAACTGGCGAGTTCCGTGACAAGGTGGCCTGCGGCGTCTGCCTCTTCCACGCACGACTGCGGGAGCGGTTTAAGATCATCGTGTACTCTGTTGGGATGTCCCGGAGAGAGGTTGAAGCTCTCGGCCTAACCTACGCGCACTCCGTGAAGGAAGGCATGAGGCTGGCGTATGAGAGTCAAAGAGAGAATGCGGCCATCGGGGTTATTCGTAACAGCGAGGTTCTGCCTTATCTAGCCTAGCTGAAGCCTTGTAAAGGGTCTAGAGGTTCTTCAAGGGCACAACGTCTTTCAGAGGCTTCCCTTTTGCGGTGTACCTCTCGATCGGCTCGAAGACCTCGATCGTGTACGGCGCGGTGAGCAGGGGGATCGGAGATTTGATCAGGATGTACTCCAGCGGCCTCTGGCTTGAATTCCTGACGGCGTGGTATCCGTTGGGTGTGACATAGATAAAGTCGCCACGCTTGATTCTCCTCTCAGATCCGTCGCAGTCTATCCAAGTCGCCTCGCCGTCCAGGATGATCCATACCTCTTCCACCTCGTGCCAGTGTCCCGGCAGCTCCACACCTGCTGGCAGCGTCTGCCACCCTAGATAGACGTGGGCTTTGAGGTCGGGCATCTTCTTCGACGCCATTCTGCCGATGAGGCCTCCGTGAAGCAGAGCTTTATCCACATCTGTGAAGCAGTTCACGATCGCGCAAGGCTTCTTGCTCAACGTCTCTTTCCTCACACCGAGAACAACATCATCTTTGCTCAAGTTTTTTCACCTTCGCTCTTGTCACAGAACACGAACGTATACTTAACGCCTCACACGTCTTATAAAGGTAGTTAAAGGTTTCCGCGCCTGAAGAGTGAAATGTTTAACTAAGATAGACGTGTGGGAATGTTTATTCCGGACTATCTGAACAAGTAGCTAAGAGGTTGTGAATTGTTTGAAAGCGTTCTGCCCAGAGTTCAGGATACAAACTGAAGTGGAGATTTTCGGAGAGAAGTATGTCGTCACCGATCTAAGCCACGACCTGAGCCCGAAGAATCCTATCTTTCCAGGTCATCTCAAGAACGTGATGTGGGATCATCTCACCCACGAGGAGACCGTCAAGTCCGGGCTGACGAAAGCGCCTTACAGCTACCGCGTTGTGGGTTTCGTCTCTTGCGACCACAACTCCACGCACGTCGACTCCATCAACCACGTCGTTCCCGACTCCGACCGCTCGATCGACACGCCCCCTCTGGAATGGTTCTTCGCTCCCGGCGTCTGGCTCGACTTCTCCCACACGCCGCCGAACAGCTACATCACGAAAGAGGACATTCAGAAAGAGCTGGAGCGGACGAAAGCCACGATCAAGCCTAAGTCCGTCGTCCTCATCTATACCGGCTGGTACAAAAAGTGGAACAATCCCTTCGAATACCTGAAAGACTACCCTGGGCTTGACCGAGGGGCAACCGAGTTCCTCGCAGACCAAGGAGCTATCAACATTGGCGCTGACGCCCCCAGCAC
>CAYSNV010000188.1:0-2883 GCA_964432545.1 uncultured Candidatus Bathyarchaeia archaeon
CCATGAGCGCTTTCGCGCCCGACATTTCCGCCAAGTATGTTCACCACTATAAGCTTTTTACGTCCTCCTCCTAGCTGGTTGAAGAAACCGAGCTAGGAAGGTCACTGAAGAATTACTACAAGGGACGGCATGAGGTCACCTGCGGCAACTGTCACGGCACTCAGAGGATCAGCGCGAGTGTCAGTCAAGACGCATCCGTCCAGACTAAGCGTTGTCTGAGATTGTTTAATAAACTTTTCCTTGCGGTCCAGACCTCCCCCGAACCCGACGACGAAGAAATCAGTGAGGATGAGACGAGAACACTCTCTCACGCCGTCGAGCGGATGACGCCTCTGAAAGAACCGCGGCGAAGAGGGGGTGGTTAAGTCTATTGTCTCACATTGTAAGACGTTGTGAGACGTTGCGCCACATCCCCTCCTCTTCAGAGTTTATATCCCCGTCTATGGTTGATGAAGGGTATGCGAAGCGATTCAGTGAAGAAAGGCTTGGAGCGAGCCCCCCACAGGTCGCTGCTCAAAGCCTTGGGCCTCACCGACGAGGAGATGCAGGGGCCCTTCATCGGCGTCGCCAACAGCTTCAACACCGTCGTCCCCGGGCATATGCACTTGGACAAGATCGCGGAGGCGGTGAAGAAAGGGATATGGAGGGCGGGCGGTGTCGCCTTCGAGTTTAACACGATCGCGGTCTGCGATGGCCTCGCCATGGGCCACCAGGGGATGAAGTACTCCCTCCCCTCCCGGGAGATCATCGCCGACTCCATCGAAGCCGCGGTCCAAGCCCACATGTTCGACGGGGTCGTCCTAGTCCCCAACTGCGACAAGGTCACCCCCGGCATGCTGATGGCGGCTGCGCGCCTAGACCTGCCCTCCCTCTTCGTCACCGGGGGGCCGATGCTCGCCGGGTACGTAGAGGGGCAACGGGCCGACGTGATCACGGTCTTCGAAGCGGTTGGGAAGATGCGGTCGGGCGAGATCACCCCCGCACAGCTGGCGAAGCTGGAAGACCTCGCATGCCCTACCTGCGGATCCTGCAGCGGCATGTTCACCGCGAACACGATGGCCTGCCTCACCGAGGCTCTCGGACTCTCCCTCCCCTACTGCGGCACAACCCCGGCCGTGGACTCTCTTAAACTACGGATCGCCGAGAAATCAGGGGAGAGAATCGTCAGAATGGTCAAAGACGGCCTCCACTTCTCCAGCATCTTCACGTCAGACGCGATCGAAAACGCCATCACAGTCGACCTCGCTCTCGGCGGCTCCACCAACACCGTCCTCCACCTCTCCGCGGTCGCCCATGAAGCGGGCGTCGACCTCAGCCTCGCCCTCTTCGACACCCTCAGCCGCCGCATCCCCCACCTCTGCGACATGAGCCCCGGAGGCCCCCACCGCGTGGAAGACCTCCACAGAGCCGGCGGCATACCCGCCCTGCTCAAAGAGTTCGAAACAAAGATCCACATAGACGCGTTAACTGTCACCGGGAGACGCGTCAGAGACAACGTAAAGAACGCCGCGGTGGTCGACCGCGACGTCATACGACCGCTGAACAACCCTGTCCACAGGGAAGGCGGAATCGCCATCCTCACAGGAAACCTCGCCCCCGACGGCGCCGTCCTCAAGACCGCCGCCCTCTCAAGCGGACTTCAAACGTTCGAGGGCGTCGCCCGGGTCTTCGACTCCGAAGAGGCGTGCATGAAGGCGATCATGGCGAGAAAGATCCACCCCGGCGACGTCCTCATCATCCGCTACGAAGGCCCGCAAGGCGGGCCAGGGATGAAGGAGATGCTCTCCCCCACCGCAGCCATCGCGGGCATGGGGCTGGGGGAAAAGGTCGCGCTCATCACCGACGGCAGGTTCTCAGGAGGTACGCGGGGACTCTGCGTCGGCCACGTCTCCCCAGAGGCGGCTGCGGGCGGCCCGATCGCGCTCGTGCAGGGTGGCGACCGGATAAGGATCGCCATCCCTCAGCGGCTCCTAACGCTCTATGTGAGCGACGAGGAGCTGGCCGGTCGTTTGAAGACGTGGACACAACCGGCGCCCAAGGTCAAGCGAGGATACCTCCTCCGGTACGCAAAGGCTGTCACCTCGGCGTCACGCGGAGCCGTCCTGCAGGAGTAGACGGCTACGTGAGGGGAGGGGGTGCCGCCCCACGCTTCTCTCTCGGCAGCTTGGTCCACTTCATGAACTCCTTCGAGGGCGGATCCAGCTCGTACAGCTCCCTCCTCCGAAACTCCAGAACATCGTTCGACCTTTGCACAAACTCCGCGACGGTCAGGACCCGGTGACCAGACCCCCGAGCCGACGCCGCCACAGGCTGCAGAAAGCTTCCCCACTCCTCTGAGCGGAGAAGGTGATGGTCGACGACGACCGTCTCGACCTCTGCCGACAGCTTGATCAGGTTCTCCTGCGCCATCTGGATCGCCGCCTCACTGACCCGGAAACCTTTCAGGTAGAGGGGAGGGCCTCCTATGATGAGGGTGTCAGGTTCCTGTGCCAGAAGGGTCTTGACGGTGGAGGCGCTTGAGGGCCCCTGTACATCCGAGGCGAAGAGCACGCTCTCACCCCCGCAGGAGACCTTCACCATCAGGACCCACCCAAGCTCTCCCCCCTCCTCCCCGTGAGGCACAGGCTGCGAGAAAGCGACCTCCGTCTCTCCGAACTCAAACTTCCGCCCGTCTGCGGGCTCAACCCTCTGGGCGTGCTTGGCGATGAACCGGTTCGCCAGCCAGCCTCTGCGCCTCTGGCTCAGGTTCACCGTACTCTTGAAATCCTTCACCAGGACCCGTTTGCCCTGATAGATCTGCCCTGCGCAGTCCGCTGAAGCCCCCGTCCACGTCGCATCGGTAAACCCCGGCGTGTAATGGTCGTAGTGGTAGTGGGTGATGAC
>CAYSNV010000189.1:0-2858 GCA_964432545.1 uncultured Candidatus Bathyarchaeia archaeon
CTCGCGATCCGGTCAGCTCGAGCACTGGGGTGCGAGGTGGCTGGCGTCGACATCATCGATGGACCTGACGGCCCCGTGGTGGTTGAAGTGAACTCGCAGCCAGGCTGGCGTGGAATCCAGCAGGTTAGTAAAATCAGCATCGCAGAGAAGGTCGCTGAGTACTTAGCTCGGAAGATTAGCGGAGGCGCTTAGATACTCGTCGCGCTGCCTGCGCTGTCCTAGTTGCGAATGTTGGCAAGTTGCCTTACGGTCTCGACAGAATAGCTCTGAGGATAGGCCAGTGCGATCTGGGAGATGCCCAAGTTCTCCAGCTCAGAGACGTATCTCCTAAATGCGTCGACATCTTTGACGATGCTGAATTTTGATAATTATTGTGAATGCTCCCTGTCTAGGCGGTTTCTGCCCGCGACATCGCGAGAAAGACGAGCCTGTTCCATGACTTCCCGAGAGGCCCCTCTTGCGACCACAGCTGCAGCCATCAACGCCAGCCCTTCGATTCTGGAATTCGGGTTGGAGTAGATGTAGGAGGGCGCGAAGACGCCGATCTCAAAGTCCTCTTTAACACTGCCGATATGTCTGAGCGCCCACTTCACCATCTCGATGTTCGAGAGATTGACTAGAACTCCGTCAAAACTCCTAGACGCTTTCAACATGCGGGGTCCTTGGGCCCCGAGGAAGATTTTGCATCTTATGTTATGCTTCTCGAGGTTGTCTCTGATTTCTTGGAGAGCATTGGTCAAACGTGTAGGCATGTGCTTTACGTATTCGATGCCCACAGAGCGGAGTCTCTCTCTATCGCCAGGTCCTATGAGAAGCTCAAACCTTTCGCCGTAGAGATCAGTCAGAGTGCACAGCGAACTGGCGATGTGCTCCTCTTTGTGGAGGAGTGGGGAGATTAGGCCAAGGCCGATTCCGATCTCGGTCGTCTGTTCTGCCAGAAGAGCTGCCATGGCAGGAGCGTAGCGTTCGTTGGGAAGATCTCCGATCCATACCATGTCCAACCTGAGGCTCTCTGCTAACCTCCCTTTCTTCACAAGCTCTTGCGGGCTCTCGTTAAAGTTCAGGCCCAAGGCGATCTTCATGACGACTCCCACGTCTTAAAGACTGTTGCGATCGCGGTTCTCCAACCCCTCCCATAGGGTGGGCCGAAGACTATCTCGTCGACACCTAGCTTTCCAAAGGCGCGCATCTCGTTGCACACCGTTTCTCCATCCCCGAATATGCCTATCGACCGGAGGAGGTCATCCGAAACCTTGGCCGCTGCTCCCTCAATATTTCCCGCTGCTACATCTTCTCGGATAGGATCAACCTCATCTGTATCGAGATCTGCCAGTTCGATAACTGAGTCAGGCATGTCCGCAAGGATGAAGGAGGTGATACGCTTCACCTGCTCGACATCTTCCCCAGTTTGAGTGACGCAGGTCGGGTTCCAGGCCACGACCGTTAACTCCTCCCTCCGTCGATCCGCCACCTTTAACCCCTGATTCACGATCTCGACGGCTTTCGCCAAGTACCGTTTTGGCCCACTCACTATCACTCCTTCGGCCACTCTTCCCGCAAGATAGAGAAGCTTGGGGCCTCTTACTCCAAAGTAGACGGGGATCTTCTCCCGAGGCGCTGCCCTAAGAGAATAGCGATCTAGGTGGTAGTGTACGGTCTGCTGAGAGACGCTGTTCTTCCCCCAGACGGCATTCAGGATTCAGTAGGCATCTGAGAGCGCGTTTCCCGGTTCCTCGACTTTGATTCCCCTCTTCGCCAACTCTTTCAGCCCACCGATGCCCAGTCCTAACCGGAATGCTCGCATTCCCACCTCTGCCAAGAGCGCGGAGGCCCGCGCGATCGTGGTGATGTTGTGGTATAGGGGACTTGTAATGCCTATCCCGAATCGCGTATTCCTCGCGCGGGCCATCAAAACAGCTAGTAAGGCAAAGAGGTCATGCCTACCCCCCATGTCCTCGCCAACCCACAGGGAACCCTCAGGCCGACTGTCAACAAGACTTGTCACTCCGGTCATCAGTTCGATCGGGTTGTTGCTGGTCAGCCCGACAGAGAGCCTCAACCGCCTCAATCCTGAGTAGATGAATGAATTCTATATCGTGCACCTGCTAAGAAAGCTACCGGTCTTCCAAAGTCCCCGAACGTGTCGCGTAGTTATCAAACGGACATGCGTGAAGTCATGAGAGTTTCGATGAGTTCTTCACAGAGGGCTGGTAAGGGATGATCCTAAACCATCCTCCTCTCACCATCACTTTAGAAGTCTTAATAAATGGCAGAGATGATGAACTAGAAGGAGAATGGCTGACATGACCGTAACCGCTGACGAGCTTCACGATCTTCTTGAAAAACAAAGGCGGCTAGAGGTTAGAGTCGCAAGCGCGCTGGATGCGACTCTCAAGAACACAGAGAACAAGATCGTAAAGGTCCTACTACACAGCATCATAATGGACTCGCTTAAACACGCTGACATCCTCGAGGCGATGAAGGATCTCGCCGGGGGGTACGTCCTCTCCCACGTTGAGAAGTATGAGGTAAAGAAAGGGATCGAGAAGCACATCGCGGACGAGAAAGAAATGGTGGACAAGATAGGCGAGCTAATCAGCAAGGTTGACAACTCGCAGATCAAGAACATGCTCACCCAGATCAAGAGTGAGGAAGACCGCCACCATGAGACGCTGAACCAGCTGTATTCAATGCTGGATAAGATGGGCGATTTCAGCGAAGAAGAGTGGTGGGACTACTTCAACCGCTGGGCAAACTTCTCCACGTGAAGCGACACTCTCCCAGCGGCAGGCTTCGCTAACGCGGCCCACCTAGGGAAGCAGGCGCGTCTTGACGCGTCTCCTCTGTCAAGCGTTTAG
>CAYSNV010000190.1:0-2849 GCA_964432545.1 uncultured Candidatus Bathyarchaeia archaeon
ATCCCAATACAGGACAACACCACAACACCGATCTAACCCATGACTGCACAGGACCGATGTTTTGCGGGTTAAGGTAGAATTCACGGTAGTATCTGATCGATCTCTCCTTGAACTGCCCAGCGCCGAAGAAAGGCGACGTTCCAAAAAGAAGCTGTGGAAACACGATTCTCCCCATCCGAAAGCAGCTGAACAGGTATTTCTCATGGAAAGGTGTTAATCCCATCTAATCGATCCTCATCAGCAGCGAATGCCGTCGCGCCAAGAGAATATGCGTCCAACCTCTACCAGCTGAATAACGTGGAATCCTGAACGTAGCTCTTTCCGGTTCTCAACGCGATCTCAGCTTTCCCCAGTTCGTATCCGAGATAGGCTGAGTGACCCAGGTCCGATACTAGATCCGAACTGACCGCTGCATGATAGATCTCTTGCGCTGTTTTTCCCTTGAGAAAGAGGTCAGGCCTCTCCCGCTGATGCATGGGATAGTGGATCGCCACTATCTCTCCCCGTTCCCGGCCGATCATTATCTTAAAACACCCCTCCGGATCCATCGGCACCCCTTGCTGAGAGTCCGGCTGAACCTCAGTTGCCCCCTCGAGAATTGCGGGATCATAGGGCTCCTCTAGGGATCTCTTGTCCTTGAAGAGGAGAAGGTCTATCCCCAAGTCCGTCGGAACGGATTCCCGTCTTCGGGCGAGAAACATCATCTTCGAGGCTGTGGAGAGTTCCTTCACGGACCCTCTACACTTGTCGCTGGCCTCAGTCGTCAACAGTACGCTCACTCCAAGCTCTGATGCCACAGCGGCGGCCAAGGCGTTTACACCCGGGGTGTCCGCATCCAGAAGTTCAACCACGTTCCCAACCCCACAGAAGAGGGGGACTTCAGGCTCATCCATCTTGAACTTGTAGAAGCTGACAATGGATTTGACGAACCCCGGAGAGGCTACGGGGTCCATTATCAGATCGGCGAGTATCCTTTTCATGCCGAGGCTTCTGGCAGTCATCAGATTCTTTTTCATCGCCTCCACACGTTCATCTGGATCTTTCGGAAAGTATCCTTCCGCATGGTTGGTCGGGATCACAACCACAGCCACCTCCCCAGCGAATCCCGACATCTCTTCAGCGTTCCCGCCGTCGACACTCAACACCAAGACGGCTCCGGCTTCCACGCCTGCCTTGGCCTCAGCCGGGTCGATCGTGTCGATACTGATCGGGATGTCTACAGCTGATTTCGCCGCCCTTGCGGCTCGTCTCGCGTCATCCTCTCTTCCTCCGCCCGCGGTCATTCCGATATCTATCATCTCGGCTCCTGAGAGCTGATAGTGTCTTGCCCGCTCAGCTATCTGTTCGTCTGAAAGCAGCGGGGCGTCGGCGATCTCCGCGATGACGCGCATCGGAAAGTCACACCCCACGGGCAAGGAGCCTATGAGCATGTTCCCGGGTTTTCTCAAGAGCTGGTCACGTTTCTTCTCAACCGCTAGGAGCTCGTCCAAGCTCCTCTTCTTCAACTCATCCTTTAGGAGCTGGCACGCCGGAACAACCTTCGAAAGCTTCACCTGTCCATGTAGGTCGAGTACGATAGGAAGATCGGCGGCATAGCGTGGTCCTTTGAAAGTCGGTACGCCAGTCGCTTCTTCAATAGGCGAGACATCACCGAGCATGAGCCCCGGTGTCAAGATAACTTTATACTCTTTTGGTGGGATTCTCCGCAGAGTCTCTGCAACGGATCGAGCTGTCAAAAGCGCTGCGACAGGCGCGGGCATGGCTAAGATCTCGTACTCGGCATGGCTCTGCTCCGCATACCTTTTCACAGCGTCCTTTGCTAACTGGCCGGTGATAAGGAGAAACTTCAAATCGATTCACCTAAGAGTCATTAGAAGCAGGGCTTCATGGGTAACGCGATCACGCGCTTACATCCTTACCTCAAGGCAGGTTCAGAGCCTGTGCACACAGGATCCTGTGCTGGGTTTTCATCGGCAACTAGATTTGTCGAGAAGAGTGAATCGGACTGTACACTCGGCGGCTACGGGCCTCGCCCCGAGATGAACTGGCAGTAACCGTAACTGATCGGCCCTGCCTTTGTGGTTTCGCAGGGGAACTCGGTGCATTCAAAGCATAACCGGACGCCTTTGGCGAAAGCACATGTCGCGATCTTGCACATTTCGTTTTCTTTTGGGGTGCAACCTTGTTCTCCGTTGGGGCATTTTCCTTTGACCATCCTGGGGCATTTCTCGCAAGCGATCCCGCATACTCCCATCCTCATTCAGTCTCTCCCCCCGCCCTCCTACATCAGTTCTACCGTATCTCTGAGAATCCAGCCCCCTCTCCTTTAGCCTTTCCTTTTTCGATGAGGAGAGCAAGGCCGCGCGAACTCAAACTGTCACATCTCAACAGGAGAGCGCTCTGACATCTCCTGCTATTTGCGAAGATGGAGAAATGGCAGTGGATGGTTTTGATGGAATCTGATATAAGGATCGTCGTGCCAGAGTACTGTTGAGTGGAAGACTGTGAGCGGCGGTAAGACGCTTGTGGCCTACGTGAGCAAGGGCGGCGTTACTGCGGAAGCGGCCTCCGTCACCGCGGAGGTCTTGCGAGAGAAGTACAGGCTTGAGATAGATGTCGTCAACCTGAAGAAGAGCCTGTCTCCCAACCTCGCCCCGTACCAGAACATCATCATCGGCGTTGGGGTCAGAATGCAGAAAGTGTACAAGGAGGCTTTGGAATTCCTCAAGTCCGACTTCGGTGGCAAGAAAGTCGCCATCTTCCTCTCCTCGCTTGAGGCAGGGGGCCCCAAGATCCATCAGCAAGCCATCACGAAATACATCATCAACGTCATGGCGAAGTATCTCCAG
>CAYSNV010000191.1:0-2847 GCA_964432545.1 uncultured Candidatus Bathyarchaeia archaeon
CCTGCCTGTACCAGCCGCTGCCTGTCGCCACGGCCCTGCTAACCGAGGACTTCACCGTTAGATAATACTCGTAAACCTTAACATTCCGGTAGCTGTAGCCTACCGTGTAGTAGGGGAAGTAGAGTAGGTTGTACGCAGTTCCATTCCGATAGTACTGAGGAGCCCACGTGTAGTAGGGATACTCGTACGCCTCCTTCTCATAGAACCATCGCTCCGTATCTGAGACATAGTGATACTTCACCTCGCTGGCACTCGATGAATCTCCCTTTATGCTTAGGATCGGCGCAGAGGAGAGACACATCACCAATACTAGCAGAATTGCCTTCACAACCGTCCTCAAAAAGATTACCCACCCCAATATGCGCAACTTCCTCTATATGAAGCTGTGGTTTCTCTCAGACCTCTTTTTGCCTTCGTTTCCCGGGTCGTGCGCTTGAGCTTATCCGCGTCCCCGGGCTCGATCTTGCAGGTCCTTGCCCCGTCCCCCTATACTGTTCCGCTGTGTCACAGTGTGTTACAACGTATTAAAGCCAGGGGATTTTTCAAAAAGCGGAGGGGGTTTGGGTGGCGCTGGTTCTCCCGGAGGCTGACATGACGAGTAGAGGCTCGCCATCCTTGACTTCTCGGGAAGCCTCATGCGGTAGGTGAGGGGCTTGTCAAGGTAAAGGCGGCTTCTCGCTGGAGAGTCTTTGCCGAGCCGGAACGCGAAAGCCCGTCTACGCGGGGTTTCCCCCGTCTCAAAGTCCTGGTGGAGGCATGAGTGGGCATACCAGATGCGGCTAGCGCGCGCTAGAGATGGGAAGCTTGAAGAGGGTACGAGCGGAGTCGTGGTAGTTTGTTGTGCTACTCGCCCGTCCCCAAGGCATTCTCGTAGACCTTAAAGTCCCTCTCGCTGAAGAGCACAACTCTTACCTCCTTGAGCTTGTCGGTTTTCTTCAGAAAGTCCCTAACGGTCCTGAGAGCAACCGCGCTCGCCTCCTCAATGGGATAGCCGTACGCGCCGGTGCTGATGGAGGGGAAGGATATCGTCTTTAACCCTTTTTCCGCGGCTAGGTTCAGAGAGTTGGCGTAGGCGTCTGCCAAAAGCTGCTGCTCGTTGGATTGCCCGCCTCTCCATATCGGGCCGACGGTGTGGATGACATGCTTCGCCTTCAACCTTCCTCCCGTGGTAATGACTGCTTTACCTGTTGGGAGGCCGCTGGGCCACTGTGTGCGCCGAATCTTCTTGCACTCTTCAAGGATCGCTGGTCCGCCTCTCCTGTGGATTGCGCCGTCTACGCCTCCCCCACCCATCAGGCTTGAGTTGGCGGCGTTCACGATTGCGTCGGTCTCTTGGTCTGTGACATCTCCCCGCACAATCCTGAGTGTTGACATCCCAAACTTCCGTTCCAGCTCCATCTTTACTATTCCCCGAGATTTGTTCTAGAAAACTTCTTGCTGTTCATCCAACATCTAGACGAGCGTCCCTGTAAATTAGGTGACTATTCGTCTCCTTTTTCTAACATGCACTCGTGCTGACATCTTGCAGTCTTCCCCTGACACAATCGTACGAGGTTTCACACGGGGAGCAGGCTCTGGTGCTTCCACGGTTCATTCAGGAACTCAAAGTCGGCTGCGTTCTTCAGGAAGAGCGCATACAAGTTCTCGCCACGGGGGAAACGGGTTAGGCTTGGGGCTGTCATGGCTCGAAGCTCAGGTAGGTTTCCATAGCGCGCATTCTTCACGAATCGGTTACCGATCAACTCGAAATAGGCCGCTCCCCCCATCTTCTTCACCGGATCGTATATGGATACAAACTGGCTCGACACCAGATTCGCCATGACGAGAGTCTCTCCAGAAGGGTTGATTGTCGTGTGGCCATGATTTGGCGGGATGAGGACTTTATCGTCCTTCTCTGCTTTAATCACTGCTACATCTGCAATCTCGCCCTTCTCCAGTCTCTGGAGGAGATAGTGGGCTTCTCCGGATAGAACCTCGTAGATTTCAGGGTACGTGATAGCATCTTTCACTGCAGGGTGGTAGTGGCCAGAGGTCTTGACGTATTCCTCTCCAATGTTGGCGGGAGGCATAATAGTGACATCGTATCTGATCTTGCGAGATTCAAAGAGGTGTCTATCTTCGGCTCTGCAGAGATCCCTGTACATGTAGTAGGCTGCCTTGCTCGCCTCCGTTCTCTCTAAGAGAGTTCTGTCGTAGGCGACCTCGCGCAGATCACCCATCCTTCTGACCTGTGGTTTCGCCACAGCCTCATCATTATGGTAGAGAAAAAAGTTGGAGTTGTCATAGCGAGCATTTAAAGGTCTTGTTTTCAGTGGAATTAGCATAAAGTATTCCCTTTCTCTTTGATTTCTTCCAATCAGCTATTACTCCGCCCCTCTAGATAATCATTGTTTCACGAGCATGGGATGAGTCTTCATCGCCAAGAAAGAAAGGGCGCGCGCTAACGTTGACTTGCCCGTAGTCGTTGTCTTTGCTAGTAAGGTTGTTATAGGGCGTCATCCTAATGGTTACCGCAACCGGTTAGAAGAGAGGCTGACTTCATGGCGTACAGGGGTGACTATCCTTCAGACGGCGTCTATCCAACCGAGGAACCAGTCAGGGAAAAACTGCCCTACAATATTTTCATCCCGGTCATTCTCGCCATCATTCTCATCGCTGTCATCCTTGTTCTTGTCAACGTCTACGTGAACTGGATCGTCCTGGAAGCGATGTATGAGCTGAAATTCGGCTTGGACTGGTTCAGAACCGTTTTCTACAATAACTACTCATTTCTTGTTGCAGCATCCATGCCACTTCTTTTCATCAATCCCTACCCGGGGAAAAGCGATATTTCAGGCGCCTACGATG
>CAYSNV010000192.1:0-2846 GCA_964432545.1 uncultured Candidatus Bathyarchaeia archaeon
GTCTCAGCTGCTGCGAGATGCCCTCCATCGTGAAGAAGAAGGCCTACGACGACTGGGTAGGCGGCGCTGGCCGACGGAACCTCGAGCTAAAGCCGGGCATGGTCTTCTCCAGCGAACCCCGCCTCTACAAGCCGATTGGCAAGGGCATGTTCATCCAGACCGCGATGGAAGAGGTCATCGCCGTAACGGACACTGGCCGCCAAGTGTTAACCTCAGCTCCCTTCATGGATGAGCTGCTGGATTAGCCCCTCCCCTCTCTTTTTTCTTTCTTGCTTCTTCTATACCAGACCCATTTGCGACATGACGGTGTAGTTATCGTAGTACTCTCGGATAGCCGTTATCTTCCCGTCGCGGAGCCTGAAAAGGTACGCGATCAGGATCTTCACCTTCTTGTTGGTCGGCGGCGTCCCTCGGAAGTCTCCCCTGTGGGTTCCCTCCCACAGCATCTCAACAGCGACCTGAGCGTCCGATGCGAAAATGTTCTCAACCTTCCCCTTGCAGTCGGGGAACGCAGAGAAGAGTTCGCGATACGCCTTCACGAAGGCATCTCTCCCAAGGAACGGGGTCGGCTCCGCTACCTCCTCGGCGGCAACATCCTCAGCACAGTACTGCCCCATCTTGTCTGCGTTGTGCTTGTTCATCGCCTCGATCCACTGTTTCACTATCTCCACGTTATCCACCATTTCTCCCTCACCTCCATCAACAAGCAAAGCTACTTGAGCGCAGGAATCCTCTCCATGTTTGCGAGTCTCAGGATCGTGATGGCGACGATGTCGGCGACGACCTTCAGCACGTTCGGCTCCAGCCTCTCGGGCGAGTCATATGTGGTGTGGTAGTAGGGGTCGTCGGGTTTCCAGAACCAGGCTGCCGGCACTCCCTTCTCGATGAACCGGCCGGATTCGCTTACCCCCCAGTCGGCCACCATGCTGCCCAACGAGTATCCGAGTTCGCCGGCAACCTGCATCAGCATACTGTTCAGTTTTTGGGAATGATCCAGGGGAGGTCTGTCCGGCCAGATGCCGCGTCCCACAAGGTTCAGTCTCCCGCCTGTGGATATCATGTCGATGTTGAAGAGGGCTTTGATCTGGGGCATCTCGGCCTCGTGGGCTTTCACGTACTGGTAGGCACCTGCGGTCACACCCTCCTCCGCGGTGCAGGAGATGAACTCCACCGTCCTCTTCAGTTTGAGCCCTTTGAGGGCTCGCGCGATCTCAAGCATGGCCCCCGTTCCGCTCGCGTTGTCGTTCGCCCCCGGCGGGATTCCGTTGTCCCTGTGGGCGATGATGGAGATCCTCTCCTGGGTCGAGCCGTCACCCTTCATCGTCCCCCGGATGACGAAGCTCTTCTTCTCCTCCATCTTCACATCCACTTTCAGGATGCCTCGCGTCTCGCCGTGACCGAGAATGTATAGGAGGTCCTCCCCGTCAGGGCAGGAGATGACCGCGGTCGGTACGTTCACGGCGGGGAACCTGTCCTCCACGTTGTTGTTCCCGATCTCAAATGACGTCCTGTAGGGGAGCGGGTTTGAGTGTATCGATACTAGTCCGACCGCTCCGTGCTTCGCCGCCATCGCAGCGTCTCTGCCAAGCCAGAACTTCGGCTTGTTCAGGTTCTCCCTGACCACCACGATCTTCCCGCGAACATCCCCCTTCGCATAATCTTCCTCATCCCCGTCGCCTACGTAGGCTAGGGGCGCCTCAAGGCCCTTTTTCGGCGTCGCGGGGGTGAAGTAGGAGGCGAGCGCTCTGAAAACCCTTCTCTGGGGCTGTATGATGGTTAACGTGGTTTCCTTCTCTTGGAAGGAGGGAACGCAGATGGGAGTTCTGTCAACCGTCAACCCCAACTCCTTGAACCTCTTTTCAACGTAGACGATCGTCTTCTTGTCACCTTTCGTCCCGACGAATCTGTCTCCTATCCTCGCTAAGGCTTCGACATGTCTCATCGCCCCTAATGCTGATATCCTGTTTCTCAGCTCATTCTCTTCATCGGTGATCATAAGGCTCACTCGCGCCTATCTTACATGTGGGAATATAAGAGTTTTCGAGGTCATCTATGAAAAATCTTATCTATGATTCACTGTATTCAAATAGAGAGGGTGTAGCCATTGGCAGCGGTATCGATGGGAAGAGAATCCCTTTTCCAAGCATTGAAGAAGATCGGGAGAACGGCTGAGCAGGACATTTACACCTGGTCGCAGGGCATGGCGTTTCACAACTCGAACCTCCTTGAAGGGCTTCAAGCGGTTTCTGCCGCCAAGCGAGATCGCATACTTGAGGATATCTGGACCGAATTCTCCAAGCATGCTCCTGAGAAGGTGAAGAAAGCGATGGAGCTTGAAAAAGGTGTGAATGTGAACGCAATCAATCAGTTCTTGTCCAAGATGGCGGCGGACAAGAACTTCGGGGCCATCAAAGGTGTGGGAGACGATGTTGAGGAGGCTCTTTTGAACTGGGTGAGGGCCTTCGCAATCTTCGACTACTCCACCTACACCTACCTTGAGAAGCATCTTGGCTCAAAGGAGTGCATGCGGATCTACATGGGATTGTGGGAGACCTTCGCCACAGCCAACCTGGATCATGTGAAGCAGGCTTTAGGCATCACCAAGGACACGAAGATAGACATGGACATCATTGGAAAGATCTCTAGAACCTACTGGGAGAGCATCGGATGCCCCTACAAGGTGATCCAGCACAACGAGAACATCCACGAAGCCGAGGTGGAGGATTGCCCCTACTGGAAGAACATGAAAGAGATCCTGGGTGAGGAGACCGCGAGGGCGATGACGTTGAAATGTGAGGCTGCTGTCTCCGTCAACTACTACGACGCCATTCTGAAAGCCCTCGGCG
>CAYSNV010000193.1:0-2822 GCA_964432545.1 uncultured Candidatus Bathyarchaeia archaeon
CTGGAGGAAGGATTGGAACTGGGCGAGGTTCAGTATCCAGTGGAGTCTCCAGTGGGAGTCGAAGATGTCGAAGCATTCCTCCAAGAGGTAGAGGAGGTCCTTGAGACTGGCTTTCTCATAGGGATAGTTGTCCAAGTACGCGAGGTTCTTCTCGATCTGGGGGAGGTATCGTGTGTTCCACCAGTCAAGGAACTTGTCCGCGTACAGCGGCATGATCCAGTTGTAGAACGCTCCACCATGCTTCGCATCCTCAGGATCACGGGGGACGACGGTTGTGTAGACGTAGCCGTTGATAACCTTCCCAGGCCACCTCTTCCCGAAGGGAGCCCAGAACCGCCGGTACATGTAGGCGCATCCGGCGATTATGTCAGTGTCCCACCAGGGGCAGTAGCTTCCGTACATCGGGGAGACGGGGTTGGGGACATGGAGGTCGTCGTACCACCACATCAGCTTCTTCTCTTCCTCGTTCTCCCACTTGATTGGGAAGTTCTCGTCGCCGAAGAATGTCGCCAAGACCTTCGATCCGTAAACGTACTCTTCTTGCGCCATGAATCATCCCATCTTATCAGAAGTGCTGGGGTCTGTATTTAAAACTTACCGAGAGGCGTGCCTTCTCTTTGGCCGCGTGCCGAACACCGGAGTCAAGTGAGCCTCGCATCGCATGCCTGTTAACTGGGGGATGTCACACGCTCGGTTGCAGGTTATGTTGCTCCTAGATTCCGGATCAGTCTCTCCACTTTTTCGCCTATTTGATCTCGTACCTTTCTCAGGTATTCGAGGGAGTATACATCCTGTAACTGGTTGACCGATTCCGCTCCAATGTCCCAGTTTTCCGTCTTGTTCCTGAGTTTCTCGGGGATCGCGTCATAGCATTTGAAGGTGATGATCTTGTCCGCCTTCTCAAGCATAGAGTCGGTAAGCTTCTTCGGTCTCAGGTTGCTGGTATCGATACCTAATTCCTTGAGCACGGCGATCATGTTTTCATCCACATTGTCGGCAGGTTCGACACCAGCGCTTATCGCTACGTCTTTCGAGAGCTTCTTGAAGATGGCTTCAGCCATCTGACTGCGTCGAGCATTGTTGACACAGATGAACAAGACGGTTTTCAAGCAGATTCTCCTCCTGTGGTCGATGCATTATGAAAGACGGTTGGACAGGAACCTACCTGGACAGTTGTGGGATTTCGAGAGAGGGGTCGGTTCGGCCGTCGAGAGCGCGTAGAGCAAGTCCCTACGCTCTCAGGACTTTTTCCACTTCATCGAGGATTACTTGTGGTTTACTTCCCCGGATGAAGTAGTACGGCCTTCGGCAGAACTTGGCCGTGAATTCTGCTCTCTTTCGTCTCAACACATCATCATCGAAGATAGGCACGGGTATCTGGGAGGCGATGATCTTTGGTAGCCAGTAGAGGTAGCTTAAGCACTGGAATGTCTGGTACTCTTTCTCGAACGGCTTCATCTCGGTAGTGAAGGTGTCATAGTGGCCATCGATATCCGGGAGGAAGACGAGATCAATCTTTCTCTCCCCTTCGATGAAGCTGAACTCAGGCAGACTGTCGAAGAATTTCTTTACGCCTTGGTGGGTTGAGGGCTTGTCTACACGTTCAGTGCCTCTGGAGCGCTCCTCGCTTTCAAGAAAGACTTTCTTGGACGCTACTTTGATGTCACCGTCTTTGTTGCAGATTATGGATTCAGCGCCGATGAGATGGCCTCCCCTTCTGCAACACTCAATCAGGGACATGGTCTTCCCATGGTTCTCTTCTCCTGTCATGAACATGATGTTGGCGCCTTTGTACTTAAGGACCGCCGCGTGGAAGGCGTGCATGTCCGCTTTTTCAAGCTCTTTTCTCAGCATGGGTATTATGAGCCTCTGCACTTCTCCCTCTGTCCAGTCGCCGGCTAGTTTCAGCCTCTTCCCGTCATAGGCTAGCGTCATGTCTCCTTCTCTTCTGATCCATGTTATGTCCGCCCGCCGTCTTGTTGGCTTGTCGGTGAATTCCAGACCTGCGACTATGTAGGTTAGGAATGAGATGTTGTTGAGGATGCGGTCAGTCTTCTTCTCGGTCCTACAGTCTAACCTAACCCGGGCCGTGCCAACGTAGTACTCTTCAGAGAGAGTGGGCATGTGTTAAACCCTCGGTTGTCAAATCACTTTCGGTCTTTCACTTTCTTCCGCACATATATATGATTAGTGGTTGTGAAGAAAAGCGTCTCGCCATCGTAGAGAGTTTTATATAGTTCGAGCCTGCACTCTCATCCGTCAAAGGGGCAACGAAGATGCTGCATTTTGATAAAGAACGTTGGAGAATCATAGATCTGACTTTGCCGATCTACCCTTTCCACCAAGACTTCGTAGGTTTCCCTAAGGTCTGCAAGTGGGGTCACGTTGAAGGTGCAAGGCTCAACTCTGTTCCCGCGGGAGTCGACCCAGAGGAGTTTCCTGAAGGCATGGGCCAGGCATGGGAGGAGGCGACGCTCACCACCCACCTAGGAACACATCTTGACTCGCCATACCACTATTTTCCAACGACCGCAGGCAAGCCGGCGAAGACGATCGACAAGGTGCCGATAGAGTGGACCGTCGGGGATGGTGTGCTGCTTGATCTCACCCATAAGAAGCCGCGAGAGTTCATCACCAAGGACGACATCGCGAAAGCTCTCAAGAAGATCAATTACGCGCTGAAACCGTACGATATCGTCCTCATTCGAACAGACTCGGACAAGTTGTGGGGTAAGAGGGCGTATTTTGAAGATCACCCAGGAATGAGTGCGGAAGCGACCACGTACCTGCTAGATCAGGGGATCAGGAACATCGGCGTAGAT
>CAYSNV010000194.1:0-2820 GCA_964432545.1 uncultured Candidatus Bathyarchaeia archaeon
ATTCAAAAACGGGGGTTCCCAAAGACCCCACAGGCTTTAGCCTGTGGTATTTCAGGGAGCCAGGCCCGAAAAAAGAGTTGAAAAAGATCGTTTCACACGATAAGTTCTGAGCGTCTTGTCGAGATACGACGTGGCAGCTCTCGAACTGCTATTTGTCTTGCCGTTTTCTCTCTGAAACTGGGGAGTCATGAGGAAGGTACCGGGCCGCACCGATTCGTTTCTGCGTCCTTGCGGAGGTGATTCCCCCGCATTCTTGAGGTGTGTCAGCCGGCGTATGAGTCCTCGCGCACTGGCTCTTCGAGACTGAGCGTCGTTGGAACTTGGCTGAAGATGTCGAAGAGCGTTCCACAGTGGCGACTTCTACTTTCTGTATCGGTAGTTTCTCGATTTCCGCGCTTCTCCCCTTCTCCATTCTCCCTTTCTCTGGGATTGGATCCGGGAGCGGTGAGCAAACTCCGTCATGCTTCCCCGGTACTGGTTGAGTTGCCTATAGAAGTTGGAGTAGCTGCTTTCACTGTTGGTCAAGGAAGACATAATCTCGTTGAGCCTTCTTCGAGCCTCTTCAGAAGTATTCTCATCCCATGCCTTTGAGTATGCCATGTATGCGACGTGAAACTTGAAGTCGTCAGCGCGGTCGATCATGAGCTTGGTAACAGGGTCGTTCTTGGGCTTCTCTTGCGCCATTGTTCTCTGAAGAAGCAGATTTAGGGGCGCCCCCATTTAAATCTTCTCGAGACGTAGGCGCCGCACACTGTGAGGGGGCCGGATCTCTGCGAGATTCATTCGCGACGTTCCTGATGCCGACTAGCCATCTCCCACGGTCTCACCTCAGCATCCTCTGGGATAAGGATAAAAGGCAAGTGAGCCAACTAGACAACATGTCGAGGAGTTGGATTTGACCAACCTGCACGTCGACGCGAAAGCCAGGGAGAACAATGTAAAACGGTGCAGGGAACGGGGAATTGTCATCCCGACGCTATCCCAGCAAAAGTGTCCGGAGAGAATCCCTCAAACCATCGTCACCAAGATCAAGGATGTAAACTTGTGGGATGTGGCCCCCGTTAACCTGTTTAGAATTACATGGAAGAATGAGCCGAAGGGAAAGGGGGGAGTCTTCGGAAAAGTCAATCGCATGGTTTTTCCACCTGAACTTACGGGTGTGGAGGCGAGAATTGTAGCTCTTGTCGGGAAGTGGTTCCCCACAGGCTCCCACAAAGTCGGTGCGGCCTTTGGATGCTTGGTCCCGACGCTCATCACCGGGAACTTTGATTCAACTCGACAGAGAGCTGTCTGGCCGTCGACAGGGAACTTTTGCAGAGGTGGCGCCTACAACTCAGCTCTCCTTGGCTGCGAATCGGTCGCGGTCTTGCCGGAAGAAATGAGTAGGGAACGCTTCGACTGGCTCAGCAGAATGGCCGGCGAGGTTATCGTAACGCCTGGAGGCGAAAGTAGCGTCAAAGAGGTACTCGACAGATGCCGGGAATTGAAGAGGGAGCATGGTAACCGAGTTGTCATATTCAACCAATTCGAGGAGTTCGGCAACTATCTCTGGCATTACGAAGTCACTGGAAACGCTGCAAAGGAAGTGGTTGAAGAGGTCACATCTGGGAGCAAGCGAGCTGTGGGATTTGTCTCGTTGACAGGTTCATCCGGGACGATTGCCGCGGGCGATTTCCTTAAACAGAACTATCCCGAGCTCAAGATCTGTGCAGGGGAGGCATTACAGTGCCCGACGCTTCTGAGCAACGGATTTGGAGGCCATCGTATAGAGGGGATCGGCGATAAGCACGTACCTTGGATTCATAACGTGAGGAATACCGATCTGGTGATAGCAGTCGACGACCAAGACTGCATGGACGTAGTGAGGCTTTTCAACGAGCCAAAAGGTAAGGAATACCTGGGTAAAGTGGGTGTCGACGAGGCGACCGTAAATAGGCTGCACCTCCTGGGGATCTCAGGCATCGGCAACCTCCTCGCTGCGATCAAGTTCTCGAAATACTACGAGCTTAGTTCGAGCGATGTTGTTGCTACTGTCCTCACTGATTCGATGGAGCTTTATGAGTCCAGGCTCAGCGAGCTGCAGGACAGGTTCGGCGCGTTAACGCGAGAAGACGCGGCGAGAATCATGGATAGATCGATCTCGCATCAGAAAACAGACAACATGATTGAACCCGATTACCGTCAAAGGAAAAGGATACACAACCTGAAATACTATACGTGGGTAGAACAGCGTGGAAAAAGTGCGGAGGAACTAAATCGACAATGGTATGATCCGGGCTACTGGACCGATGTCCAGAGACAAGCAGCAGCTATCGACGAACTCGTCGTAAGGTTCAATGAGGATGTGGGACTTCAATACTGAAGTCGACGCGGCAGTCACTCCTTGAAGAAAGACACATGCTTAGATGCTCTAGATGATCACGTCTTCGTGGATGATGTTCCTGTTGGTGACGCTGAGCGCGGTGGCGGGAAACGGCACATCGCTATAGAGTATTGCTTCCTTCTCGTTTCGATATAGGGCGTCGGCGACGCGGCCGAGGGCGTCGGCTTTCATGATTCCGCTCCCGCTGTCGCCGGAGATTATGATGGCTCCGGCTGCTTCGTAGACGTAGGGGATGTTGTCGAAGCTGTATCCATACGCGCCTCCCCACTTGCTTGCGGGACGCACATTCAGGAAGGGGGGAAGGTACCTTGAGAGTACGGGGTAGACGCTGTGTTCGTAGTAGGCGTCCTCTCCTTCAAAGTCGTCGTCGGCGGGGATACACCTGTATGCGCGGTTCAGCTTGTCGGCACAGCCGACCCAGAATGAACGCTCCTGCT
>CAYSNV010000195.1:0-2785 GCA_964432545.1 uncultured Candidatus Bathyarchaeia archaeon
CAGATTCATTCATCCTGTTCCGCTTTCACGGCTCTAGAGGCTATGCCCATGTGTCGGGCAAGTTTTCGGGCCTCATCGTCATCCATCCACTCTGCTTTCAGATATTCCAGGATTTCACTGTCGGTCATCCCTAGCCTTTTCGCTTCTTTGACCGTGTATCCGTAGGCTTCGACCTCTGTGGCTCGCTCCACATATTCGACTTGATTCTCGAAGAGCTCTTTTCCCTCCATGAGCTGTTTGACGTGTACGAGTTCGTGGATTATGTCTAAGTAGATCTCTCGTTCGTCACCATTCCTCAGATAATCGACGCTGACGACGATGTGTCCGTCCGTGTCGTCGATCCACAAGTATCCGTGTCTTGAGGAGATGAACTCTACCTTCAAATCCTCAAGAACCTGTTCCGTCCTGTCTCCAAACTGCTCTTTCACAGCAGCGACCTTCTCGAAACCCTTGAAGAAGTCGGTGAACCTGTGTAGCCTGACCGCAACGTTGCGTGGAATTATCACGCCTTGCATGGGGAGTCGTTGAGGAGACTGGTCAAGGCTTCATAAAAAAGGTTACGTATGCCGCTTTCCTTATAGCTGATGCCGTGAAGGGTACCCAGCTGTGAAGAGCGGATGATCCACGTTCGAGAGATGAGACCCCAGGACTTCGATTTCGCCGTGAGGCTTACAGATCTGAAGCGGTGGGAATACTCACGAAGGGATTTCGCGTGTATGACCTCGCTTGAGCCGCATGGATGCTTTGTTGCGGTGGAAAACGGCAGGAGGGTCGGGATCACCACCACCATAAACTATCGGAGCCTAGGATGGATCGGAAACGTCATCGTATCCCCGAGATACGAAGGCAAGGGCATAGGCTCACAGCTCGTCAACCACGCCATCGATTACCTGAAAGGCAAATCCGTCAACTCAATCGGCTTATACTCCTATCCCGACAGCACCCGGCTCTACGGCAGAATGGGATTCCAGGAAGATGGCTATTTCATTAGATTAAGCGGAAAGGGAAAACCAGCCGCCTCTGAAGAATGCCAACTCATGAAGCGTAGACATCTTGGAGACGTCACGAGGTTGGATTCTCAGTGCATCGGTGCAGACAGAAGGAAGGTGTTGACAAAGATCTTCGAGGAATTCGGAAACCTGTGCTGGGTCGCCATTTCGAGCGAGAAACTCGCCGGGTACATCATGGGTACCTCATCCCGCACCAGCGTCGAGCTAGGGCCTTGGATCTGTGACCCACGATATGCCGACGGCGCGTTCACCCTTCTAAGCGCTTTCCTCAGCTCCACGAGGAACAAGAAGATAAACTTGGGGATCCCTGAGAGGCACGTCGCCCTAAGACGCCTACAAGAGTCAGGATTCAAGCCCGATTTCAGAGTAGCCCGGATGTTTCACAAGGGGAAGAAGCCGTCGATGAAAGATGACTACATAATCGCAATGGAATCCTTAGAGAGAGGGTGATCTGCAGCTATTTCGCGAGCTTTGGATTTGTTCACTTTGCCTAGTTTGCATCGCCTGAATCTATATCGGCGGAGAATATGTTGAAGATCTAAATGAATTCGCCGGCGACAACGAAAAGGTGATCCCAACTCCCCTTAAGTTCTTCAAGACTATCCTTTACCGGTATTGTTCTTGGCGAATCTCTGCTTCCACGGAGTCATGCTCGCAACATACAGCGAAGTCACAGGAACGCCTGTCGTGGTCATGCGCTAAGAGACCGCTCACTCTCGCTTCAGTCCATCGCAGCGTTGAGGAACTCACTCCTATCCTACTCCTAAGGGAATACCAACTCTCGGTGCAATAACGCGCTCTATCGTGCGTGTTTGGTTAACCTCTCTATGATCGGCCTATCTGCAGCTAGGAACTCATATTCTTCCAGGTCGGACAGTCGTACCCACTTGACCTCGTCATGTCTTTTCGGCTCAGGTTCTCCTTGAGATAGTCTGCACTTGAAGAACAGGACTACGAAATGTAGGCGGTCTGGATAGACAAATGAAGATACATCAAGAATTGAATCCACTCTGATTTCGCAGTTAAGTTCTTCCTTAATCTCGCGTACTAGGCAGTCTCGCGGATCCTCACCATATTTCACCGTACCGCCTGGAAATTCCCACCGGCCAGCAAATGAATCAGACTCCTGCACACAACGCCTAGCTATTAAGACCCTACTCCCTGATTCAATTATTGCCCCCGCGACGAGGATGGGACCCTTGAACCGTCCTCTTTCAGATCGGCTTTCGTTCAAATCAGCATCACTCCTCATGCAATGAAGCTGATGCCTATCTTCGTTTTCGAAGCGCGATTGTATTTCTACACGCACGACAATGATTACCTAAGTGTATCATGGAATGTGCGTGCCAGAGGATCAAATGAGCATCGAACCTGGCGGCGCACGCTTTAACGGAAGCTCTCGTACTCAACTTTTGTCATGGGCCTTGACTCTAAACATCTCGCCAACCAAACAGCGAACGCCTTTGGATATATCTCCAGGTTCCTAGACTCGCCTGTGTCGGGGGTTGAGCATTTGAACAGGCCACGGTCCTCGAACAGAGCTACATGACACAGGGCTTCTCCAAGGCCTCGTCTATGTAAGCCTTCCACACTAACCTCTACATCCTTCATTTTCTCAGCTCCCTCAAGAAACAAGTTGGTGAAATACTCGGCAGATCTTTTGGGTCCTATTTCAACGCCGTACAACGCCCCTTCTCTATCTGATAACTCTAATACAGCAGACTCTGAGAGAAGCTTGAGTTTGAAACGATACTTCATCTTCAACACATAATCAT
>CAYSNV010000196.1:0-2779 GCA_964432545.1 uncultured Candidatus Bathyarchaeia archaeon
ATGTTAGGGGATAGAACACTTTTGGGAATTGATGGAAAGGCATATAAGCTGTGGAAAGGGGATACTGAGCTTTCGTGACCATTCATGGAAAAGGATGTTCTTGTTAGAAAATCCTCAGGCCTTGTTCGCAACATCTCGGCACGGGATGCGCTTATCCTGAATGTCATGTTCATGGCTCCCACCGCGATCTTCGTCTACGGCATATGGGCGTCAGTCATCTATCCTGGCGTCGATCTCCCGATGACGGCGCTCCTTGCGATACCGTTGAGCATCATCGTCGGCCTGTTCTACGCTATCTACTCGGCGGCGATGCCGCGCTCTGGAGGCGACTACGTCTGGGTCAGTCGAGTGATCCACCCGGCGATCGGCTTCATGATCAATTTCTTCATCTTCATGGTCCTCCTCAGCGTCGCGGGCTCCTACGTCCCATGGCTGACCCAGTACGCTCTCGCGCCCATCCTCTCCTTCAACGGCCTCACCTCTGCCGCAGCCTTCGTTGCCTCAAACGAGTTCACATTCTTCGCCGCGATCATCATTTACCTTGCCTTCGCCGCAATCGTCTCACGGGGCTCAAAGGCAACCTCGGTAGCCCTGTGGATACTCTTCGCGCTGATATTCATAGGGCTTATCGTCTACATCGCAACGATGCTCTCCATAGGCCAACAAGGGTTCATCGCGAACTTCAACGCGAAATCGGGCATGAACTACGAGAAGACGATAAAGGCAGCCCTCGACACCGGCTATCCCGGCAAGTTCCTAGCGGACGCAACCCTCCTCGGACTCGTCTTCACCTTCATCAACTTCCTCGGCTTCAACTCCTCCATCTACGCGGCCGGAGAGATCAAAGGTGTCCAGAAGTCCCAGCTGATAGCGATCATCGGCGCGGTCATCATCTTCGGGCTGATCACGTGGGCAGCCTACCAAGCCACGTACTACGGCATAGGCGGCATGTTCATCGGCTCCCTCTCCTACCTGTTCGCGACAGGAGATCCTGGATACACGCTGCCCTTCACCACAGGCCCCTTCTTCGGCTTCCTCTTCCAATACGCCACCAACAACGCCGCACTCTACACCTTCGTGATGATCTGCTGGTCCGCCATGATCCTCGGCGCCATCCTCACCTACATCGCCATCACCGTACGCCTTGTCTTTGCGTGGTCTTTTGACCGCGTCGTCCCCACCGCGCTCTCAAAGATCGACAGTCGGTTCAACTCACCCTACATGGCGCTCATCGTCGTCACTATCGTAGCGATCATCCTCCAAGCCGCTTGGATCTGGACTCCACTGATACAGTACTTCGCCTACGCCGTCTTCGGATGGATGATCGTGCAGATCATCGCCGCGATCTCAGGGATCGTCTTCCCCTACAGGCGAAAAGACATCTTCGAGAAGGCCCCGTCAATCGTACGCGCAAGAGTCGGACCGGTACCCGTACTTGCCATACTGAGTGTCTTGACGATCATTATCTCCCTATGGCTCGCGTACGGAAGCATGTCCCCCGCCTTGATCGGAACGATCAACCCAGCCACGATGACGTTCACCTTCGGCCTATTCATACTGGCGCTCGTCATCTACGGTATCTCCGCCGCCTACCACCGGAAAGTCGGACTGCCCCTCGACCTCACCTTCAAAGAGATCCCACCCGAGTAACAGGCTCACCGATACGCCATGACCAGTCTCCGCCTATTCTACACCACAGACATCCACGGCTCAGAGACGTGCTTCCGAAAGTTCGTCAACACCCCCGCCGTCTACAAGGCCAACATCATCGTCATGGGCGGCGACATCACCGGCAAAACCGTCACCCCGATCACCGAGGTCAACGGCGCATACCAGTGCCGGCTCCTCGGCGAGACCCTCACCGCCAAGAACAAGGATGAGATCCAGAAACTGAAGGACACGGTACGATCGATAGGATCGTACCCTTTCTTAACCACACCGAAAGAGCTGGAGGAAATCCAAGCCCACCAAGATAGTAAGAAAGAGATCTTCGACAGGCTTATCACGGAATCCCTGCAGCGTTGGATTCAACTCGCAGAGGAGAAGCTGAAGGGCAAGAAAGCTCAATGCTACATCTCTCCGGGGAACGACGACAGCTACGCCATAGATGGGGTTCTCAGCAGCTCCTCGGTTATCGTGAACCCGGACAGAAGGTGCGTAAGACTCGACCAAGAGCATGAGATGGTTAGCCTCGGCCTTTCAAACATCACCCCCTGGAATTGCCCGCGCGACGTCCCGGAGGAGAAGCTGAAGGAAATCTTGGAACACCTCTCCCAAGATGTCGAACGGTCTGAGACCGCGGTCTACAACGTTCACATCCCTCCCTTCGGAACAGGGATTGATGATGCCCCCGAGCTGGACAAGGATCTTGCGCCCAAGCTTGAGCCCGGCGGGAAGCTGAAGATGATCCCGGTTGGGAGCAAGGCGGTGCGAGAGCTGCTTGAGAAGAGACAGCCCCTACTTGGCCTTCATGGCCACATCCACGAGTCAAAAGGCTTCTTCAGACTGGGAAGAACGCTCTGTCTGAATCCTGGAAGCGAGTATCAGGAAGGCATCCTGAAAGGACTTCTACTCCAAATATCAGGGAATAAGGTGAAGGACTTCATCTTCACCTCAGGGTAGAACAGACTGACATATCACTTTCATTTCTTCCCGGTTTCCCACTTCTGTCGGGATATCTCTGACCCCTAGACGAGGATGCCCCGCTCCTTCAGCGCCCTCATTATCCTTTCCACGTCTGCGCGGAGCTCTCGCAGCTCTTGGATGATTTGACCAAGAT
>CAYSNV010000197.1:0-941 GCA_964432545.1 uncultured Candidatus Bathyarchaeia archaeon
ATCCTCCAGGCCCGACGGAGCCGGGTGCAGATCGCACTGTTTCCCATTTATCAGAGGTCGTATCGTATCTGAGGAAATCGGGGGTATCGCCGCCACGGAAGGCGTAGATGTAGTCGTGGCCGGGAAAGATCCCGCTCCCTACGCATACTAAAGCTGCACCATCTCCTGGACTATGTATGCTGACGGGGCCCCACGGAACTAGCTGACCGCTACACTTGGACCATATAGTTCCCGTAATTTTCGGGCTGGGAAGTACGAACAGATCAACTCCCTCAAGCGACTGTCCTGAAAGCACGCTGACAGGTTCCTGTTTCGTGGTATTGGAGTAGGCTGCAGCTGATGCGGAGAGGCGATACGTTCCCGCCGCTAGGCCGTAGAGGGTGTATCGTCCTTCTGCTGACCTGTTGAAAAAGGCTTGCGCGATAGCGATTCGTCCTTCAGGTGTTATCCCCTCTGCAACGACTCTTCCTCCCTGCGGATCTGTAAGGTTGAGAGGCTTTCCATGGCGTAGCGGATCTCTGCTGCCGTCGAGAACGGTTCCAGAAATGTAGGCGGGGTTTGGATCAGCCGACACCACCAGCGTCGGGAAATTCTTTGATCCGATCGAGGTTCCATCTACAAAGACTTTGAAAAAGTATCGTCCCACGATACTGGGCACCGTCGCGTTGAACACTCTGACAAAATGAGATCCAGGGTTAATGCTGCTTGTTCCATTAGAGACGAGGATCCTCTTCCAGTTGGGGGCGATAGGATCACGATCCGACAATGTGGAGAGTGAAATGTATCGGTAGTCATTTGTAATACTGCTCCAGACATACGTCAAGTCCCGGTTTACCCCGAATTCGGGGGGAATATAGAGGGCTATGGTCCGCCTCCTTATCTGAGTCGTTATGTTGAAAAGGAGATCTCCCGTCGTCTCTTGGAGAACGATCCCTCTAGAA
>CAYSNV010000197.1:951-2773 GCA_964432545.1 uncultured Candidatus Bathyarchaeia archaeon
TCGTCAAGGTAGAGGTTATAGCCTTGCGGCAGGATCTTGCCAGGCGACACCTCAACGGTATCGCCCCTCACAGCGGCGACAATCCACACCCCAGAATATGAACTTGAAAAAGCCAGGACAAGAAGCGTGAGAGAAAGCAACCGACATGACTTTAATGATCGCTTTCCCCTTCTCATCCCGCGATCGCCTCTTCACTCGTATTTGAGGGCGGTCACGGTGTTCATTCTTGAAGCACGCCACGCCGGGTAGAATCCTGCAAGAATCGCGATCGCGACAGGGAAGATGAGGGAAAACGCGATCAAATTGGCAGAGAAGACTGGTGAGAAGGATGCTGCCCCAAATGGGCTCTGCCCTGGGCCTCCAGGGCCGCCCCCTCCCCCACCTCGCCCTCCGAAGCCGAAGGGAAGGCTTCCGCCGAGGAGGAATGACAGCAACATGCCTACCAAGGTTCCAAATAGGCTCCCAAGCGTCCCCGTGATGGCCGCCTCCGCAAGAAAGAGCGACAATACCTGCCCGGGCCTATAACCAATAGCCTTGAGGATCCCAATTTCACGCGTCCTTTCAACCACGGAAACGTACATTGTGTTGGTTATTCCAACGCCTGCAACGAAAAGGGATACCACCGCAATGCTTCCCAAGAATAACGTGAGCTGAGTAGTGATCGACTGCACGGTGGACAGAAACGCAGAAGAGCTGGAAACTCGTGCATTGCCACCGAAATAGTTCGTCAAAGATGTCACCACAGAGTCAACCTTACTAGGTGATTCAGAAATAACGTAGATGCCTGAATAGTACGCAGAGGCAAAGAGTAGGCGGGCTCCCGTCAAGCTCATGAAGACGGTTTCATCTATGTTTACGAACCCGGCAGCCCCGTAGGGTGTCAGAATCCCCTTGACTATGAACGAGTAAGACGGCGCTGGCTTATTTCCAGACGCGGCTCCCTGGAGAACAAGCATCTCATTGACGCCTACAGGTGGAAAGCTGCCTGAAGTAGGATTCGCTATGGCCGAACCAATAACAACCCCTGTCGGGTCATACTCATCAACCGAAATGCCCTCGCTGAGCGTAAGACCTTTGTAAAGCGATTGGAGTTTTGCTTGCTCAACTCCGTAAACGGAAACAGAAAGACTGTTACCACCATAGTTAAGGTCTAATCTCCTTGAGAAGTATGGAATAACATCTGTTACACCGACAATCTCCCCTACCGCTCTGATATCTTCATCGGTGAGGGGAGTCCGTGGCGAAGTTGAGAAAACCGTTACCGTCGTAACACCAATCTTTTCGATTTGACTTGACACGCTAGCAGTGAGACCGCTGGTAGACGCGACTAACGCAACTATAAGGGCGGACCCGATAACGATCCCAAGGATGGTGAGAGCGCTCCGAAGTTTCCGATCCTTCAAAGCCTTGAAAGCCATCGCATAAACATCTACTACGCGCATGCACTATATGCCCCCACGCCCATATTCTGCAGTTACAAGGGCGGAAAAGCCAAAGAAGAATCGGAGAATCCTCGACAGAATGTCAACTATCATCTCTGCAAGACTTCTCTTAGGCGGCTCTGTAGGTCGAGTCGGGACCTCACGTTGTTGAACACGGATGACCGTTGCGGCAGAGTTAACGTGAGTCACGCCCAGTGACAAATCTTGATAGGTTACAAGGATCTTGATCGGAAAAGATCCATTCGGGAGTTCTCTTCGAATCTGAAGCGGAAAGCTGAAAGGTCGTGGGATGTTCGGGTCGATTTGCCCGATGAATATGGAGGCTCCTCGGACCACGGCTGGCGAGGAGACTGAAACATTAGTATTATAAAGACTTACAG
>CAYSNV010000198.1:0-2772 GCA_964432545.1 uncultured Candidatus Bathyarchaeia archaeon
CAGACGGGCTTCGGGCTACGTGTCCAAGGCAGGGGGCATGCGTGGACGTGCCTAGAACTCCTCCTATGGACAGCCCGAATCCAATCATGAGGAGAGAAGCCTCCTGCGAAAGCTGGGGACGGTTCACAATAGCTGCAGCACACTCCTATCCTACAGCTGCACAGTACCAGAATTTAGGGTAACATATTTTAGTCTCATTGCGTTTAAACATGTAAAGGGCGGAAAGTGTGGTTGAGACCGCTTTTACCGAAGAGGATAAGAGGAATCTAAGGTTGCTCGCTGAAGAGGCTCCTAAGCTTCGAGGGCTTTTAGAGGAGCTTATTGAAACCATGGACGTTTTGAGCGATAAGGAGTTGATGGAGAGCTTAAAGGCGAGCGGGGAGGACGTGAAGAAGGGGGGGCTGATCTCCTACGAGAAGCTGCTGAAGGAGCTCAATCTCCGTGGCGAAGAAGTTTAAGCTCCTCTTCACCCGCGAATTTTTGAAGGAATCGAAGAGAATCGATAGGAGCGCTCAGATCAGAATCCTTCGAGAATTAAGGCTGTTGGAGGAGGACCCGTACATCGGTAAGCGGCTGCACGGCGCTCTAACCCGCTTCCTCTCACTGAGAATAGGCGACTACAGGGCGATTTACGAGATCTTAAACGATCAAGTCGTCATTAGAACGGTGGGCCACCGCAAAGCCGTGTATCAACGGTTCCAGCTTTAAAGACTAATTCACACGATTTTCCTGTAGAGCAGACACCTCGAATCTTGATCGAGGGACTAAACTTGGAGTAACGCCTCCGAAGCAGTTCTACCCAGCTTCAAACCTCTTCTCACAGCCTCCGCTTTAAAACCCGAAAGACATCTTCATCAACTTCCTTGATCGTCACATTCAGGGGAAATCCGAACCCCACATAATTAGGTTTTCCAACGATTAGACCTTCTCTAGCTGCTGCCTTCTAATGGCCCTTGATCACAAGGCAGGAGAGTCATACATCTTCGCTCCTGATCGATTTATCAGGAAGAATCCTTTTATCAAAAGGGATCTGTTAGAGTAGGTCTGCGGGGCGAGATGACGTGCAGCCGGGCGTGGAGGCGGTGAAGGCGGCGCGGGGCTCCATCGATTTGATGGCGCAGAGCTCGGTCAACGCCGCGCTGGGGCTGGTCTTCTTCATGATCCTCGCCCGCCTCATCTCCAAGGAGGAGATGGGTGTCTACGCCGCGCTCATCGCCTCCATCGGACTCTTCCAGACCTTTGGCGTTTTTGGGCTGAACTTCGCTGCGGCACGGTTCGTGCCAAAACTCGTCGGCGAGAACAAGACTCCTGAGGTAGGCGCTGCAGCGCTTCGAATCGTTGAGTTGACGGCCTTCTTCTCCTTGGCCGCATCGCTAGTGTATTACTTCTTGTCGCCCCATCTTTCACTCTTTCTGACGAAGTCTTCCATACACAGCGGTATGTTCCAGCTCGCTTCATTTGTGGTGTTCACTGGTGGTGTGGCAGCGGTCTCTGACGCGTTGATGCAGGGACTCCAGGAATTCAGGAAGCTCGCATTCATCAGGGTTGCATCTCAAGCCGTACGGATTCTACTGACAGTCTCTCTTCTTCTGGTGGGAATGGGATTGGTCGGGGTACTGTATGGTCTGATCTTGCTCAACCTCATTCTGGCGTCAATCCCTGCAGCATTGTACTTGCGGAGGCTCAGATTTCGCGGCTCCTATCCGCTAGGGCCAGTTTTAGCGTTTACGAGTCCCCTCTTCGGGGCTTCCCTCCTCGCCTTTCTGTCAGGCTATGCAGATATTTTTCTGGCGATGTATTATCTCTTGCCGGGCGATGTCGGGGTGTACAATGTGGCTCTTACAGCGTCCTCTTCCCTGATTATGATACTGGTGGCGTCGATCCAAGCGGTGTTGTTACCGGCGTTTTCGAAGGCCTATGGTCAAGGAGGCGAGCCCTCTGTGGAAAAGGCGTTTACGAAGGCAAGCAGGTATGTCGCGCTTATTTACGTTCCCTGCGCGATCGGCTTAGCGGTCTTATCGTGGCCAGTGATCTGGCTTCTAGCGGGAAAGGCGTACGGCGCCGCCGTCACGCCAGTGATGATCCTTGCGGTCTCCAGTTTAGGGTACGGGTTATCCACACCTCTTATGGTGGGGCTGCAGGCGAGCGGGCGGACCATGCCCGTTTTCAAAGTCAACATCGCAGCGTTGGCGGGAGAGGCAGCGGTCTGTTATGCGGCGATACCTTTCCTAAATGTGGTAGGCGCCTCCGCAGGAAGGGGGGTCCTGTTCTTGGTCACGTTTTTTTACGGGGTTTATGAGACACAGCGACTTATGAAATTAAGGTTCGATTGTGAGGGTTTGTGGAAGAGTGTCGCCTCAGCAGCGGTGATGGGAGGTGTTATTGTATTGCTGCAACTACTCCATACGTCTGTGTTTCTGCTTCCTCTCTACCTGCTGACCGGTTTGATGGTGTATGCTCTATGCCTACGAACCATGAAAGGCATCAATGCAGATGATGTGAGTATTGTCGAGAATCTTGTGCCCGAAAGACTAAGACAGGTTACACATTTAACGTTCAGGCTTCTAAGAGCTGTTTGATTAAACAGGCTTAAGGACTCCTCGATTAAGCGCGCTCGCTCGCTAGTTATCGCACTGAATAGCAGGGACGCGGCTGGGACGGGTGAGGGCTCAGAGGTAGCCTTGATCGTGGGCAGAAGTTTCTTTAGCACGATATTTGGGAGATTCCTCTCTTCCAGGGCAGTGTACGCTATACTTATATACTATATTCTTG
>CAYSNV010000199.1:0-2771 GCA_964432545.1 uncultured Candidatus Bathyarchaeia archaeon
ACAACGTGGTGATCGGTGCCGGCGCGAAGGTGCTTGGCAACGTTACCATCGGTGACGGATCGAAGATAGGCGCTGGAACGGTCGTCGTGAAGTCAGTCCCCTCCAACTCGATCGTTGTCGGCGTTCCCGGCCGATTGATGATCAGGGAGAAGCCTCGGCCTCTGATAGACCTTGAGCACACCGACTTGCCTGACCCGGTCATCGAGCTCACCACTCGTCTCATGGAGAATATGGAGCTCCTCAAAGACAGGGTGAGGATCTTGGAGGAGGCTTTGGCCATCGCAAAGAAGCGGCGCCGGCGCCTATGACTGTTAGAGCACATTCTCCATTCTCTCTAAAGCTTCCGTGATCCTTTCTCTCGGTATCGTTAGTGCGAACCGCGCGTAGCCCTCACCGTGCTCTCCGAAGCCGACCCCAGGCGTCGTCACGACATTCACGCTCAAGAGCTTCTCAGCGAACTTCAGCGAGTCTTCTCCACACCGGGCCCAGACGTAGAATGTGGCTTTGGGTTTCAGGCATTTCAGGCCGAGCTTGTTTAGGCCGCTGACGAGGATGTCGCGGCGCTCCTGGTATACCCTGTTGTTGGCTTGGAGCTGAGAGGAGATCTCTCTGCTGTCGTATTCCTTTAGCGCTCTGGCGGCTGCTTTCTGGACGTAGGTGGATGGGCCTGAGTCGATCTGGGATTTCACGGCCAGGAGGCCGCTGACCAGCTCGCTGTTCCCCACAGCAAAACCGATCCGATCTCCTGTAACGCTTAACGTTTTGGAGCAAGAATGGAACTCGATCGCTACGTCTCTTGCGCGTGGGATCTGGAGGATGCTGGGGGGCTTGAATCCTTCGAACGCGATCTCCGAGTACGCATTGTCGTAGCAGATGATGACCCCTTCCTCATGGGCGCGATCCACCAGTTCCTTGAGGAACGTCTCATCCGCGACGGCGCCTGTCGGGTTGTTGGGGTAGTTCAGGTACATCATCTTCGCGTGCAGGTCTAGAGAATCCAGGGGAGGCTTGTACCCGTTTTTCTCCAGCAGCGGCATGACAACGGGTATGCCGTCGCTCAGCAGCATGGCGCCGTTCTTGTAGACGGGGTAGGCGGGGTCTGGGACGAGGACCTTGTCTCCCGGGTTCACGAAGGCTAGCGCGATGTTCGCCAGCCCCTCTTTGGACCCGATGAGAGCGGTGACCTCTGTGGCGGGATCAAGCCTCACGTTGAAGCGAATCCTGTACCACTCAGCGACGGCCTGCCTGAACTCGGGCTCTCCTTTGCTGAAGGAGTAGTTGTGGCTCTTCGGGTTGGCCGCCTCTTCTGTGAGGTATTTGAGGTAGGGTTTGGGGGGCGGGAGGTCAGGGTCGCCTACCCCAAATGAGATGACGTCCTTCGCTTGCGTTTTCATCTGCTCGACGGTTGCCTCAAGCTTGGCGAACAGGTAAGCCGGAAGCCTGTTGACTCTGCCGGATCTCTCGAAAGTCATTTCCACTCCTCCTCGGACAAGGTTCCCTCGTAGACTTTTGAGGCAGGCCCCTTCATGACTACGGTGGCGGCGAGCGTTACGTGGAGCTCTCCTCCGTTGAGGTGGACCGTGACCTCTTTCTCCGTCTTCCCCAGAAGGTTGCTTATCACAGCGCTGGCGCACGCGCCTGTTCCGCAGGCTAAGGTTTCACCACACCCCCTCTCCCAAGTTCTCACTGAGATGTTTCGCCGGTCGTTCACCTTGACGAACTCCACGTTGGTCCTCTGAGGGAAGAGGCTGTGGTTCTCGATCTGTGGGCCTAAGGCATCGACCGGGGTCGTCCCCAGATCCTCCACGAAGATGACGCAGTGCGGGTTCCCCATGGAGACGCATGAACCTACTACTTCACCACTGTCGAGGGGTATCGGCTGGTTGATGAAGTCTCCTGCGCCCACGACGGTGATACGTTGCCTGTCGAACTCGGGCGAACCCATGTCCACACTGACGCTCCTGACCGTTCCGTCGCTCACTTCAAGCCCTACGACCCTCACACCGGGGATCGTCTCTATCCTCAGACTCCGCTTTTGCGATAGCTTATTCTCGTAGATGTACTTTGCGAGGCACCGTATTCCGTTTCCGCACATCTCGGCTTCACTTCCGTCAGCGTTGAAGATCCTCATTCTGAAATCGGCTTCGCCACGGGTAGGAGTGCACAGCGCGATAACGCCGTCGGCGCCCACTGAGAATCTCCGTCTGCAGACTCTGCGCGCGAATCTTTGGAACTCGGGCTCCCTCAGCAGGCTCTCCCTGTTGTCGAAGACCAGGTAGTCGTTGCCGAGACCATGCATCTTCCAGAATCTCAGCCCAGCCAACCTGCCACCTTCTGGCCGGCCAGGAGGCTCTCCCGCGTCTCCCGCTCCCTGATGAGCGCGCATTCTCCGCCTTTCACCAAGACCTCAGCGGGCCTGGGCCGCGAGTTGTACTGTGAACTCATCGTGTAACCGTACGCTCCCGCGTTGAGGATGGCGAGTACGTCGCCTTCAGACACTTTAGGGAGTTTACGGTCTTGTCCCAGAACATCTCCTGATTCACATAGAGGCCCAACGACGTCGTAGGTCTCGGCCGCTTTCGCGCTCAGCCTGTTGGCGACCATGATGTAGTGGAACGCGCCGTACATGGCCGGCCGGACGAGGGTGTTGAACCCTGCGTCGACGCCGACGAACTTTCTGTGCGGCGTCTTCTTGACTCTCTGTACTCGTGTTACAAGGATGGTGGAGTCGCACACCAGATATCTGCCGGGCTCAATGCACAGGATAGGCT
>CAYSNV010000200.1:0-2764 GCA_964432545.1 uncultured Candidatus Bathyarchaeia archaeon
AAGAGACAGACCTGTGGGTGGTGGACAAAGGAATTCGCTATCCAGAGGTTCATGTCTGTTTCGGAGGTTGGATCAATTCGATCGCGTTCCCGTCCGGATCGCTGAAGAGTACGGTGTAGCCGCCTTTCATTCCTCCGGTTTGAATTGCGACGGGTTCCGACCGGAAGGCGACACCCTTGCCATTCAGCTCCCTGTACATCTTGGCGATGTCGTCGACGAGGAAGCAGATGTGTGTGAGACCTACGGTGTGAGCTATCACTTCCTGCCGCATGCGTGGTGGTGAGAGATACTGTATGAGCTCGAGTTTAACACCTCCCCCTTCGAGATATGCGATCTTGAGATGAGCTCCCTCAACGCCGGTGACTTTTTCGGAAAACGTGGGATCTCTCTCGCTCACGGAAAGAAGGTTCATGCCCAACGTATCTCTGTAGAACGTGACTGATCGGTCGGCATCAAGAACTGTGAAACTGATGTGGTGAAATGCTGTGATCATTCTCAACACCTAGTCTTGATCATGATAATGCAGAATTTCTGAGAGATCTTCGCTCTGGATCGATATAAATCCTTAGGATGAAGGAATAACGCCTCAATCATGTGTGAATGAATCATCGACCGCTACGTAGTCGAGCACTAAGTTTATATTTCGTTCGCGTCTGCTTTTCGGTGTGACGTTTATGGAGTTCAAGGGCGGATACGCGGGACAAATACTAAAGGTGGATTTAACCGAGGGCAAGATCTCCAAAGAACCTCTTCGAGAAGACCTCGTCGCACGATATATCGGAGGGAGAGGGTTCACCTCTCGGCTGCTCTATGAAGAACTGAAACCTGAGATTGAACCGTTCAGTCTTGAAAACCCGCTAATCTTCGCGACCGGGCCGCTCACCGGCACGCTAGCTCCCTCCTCATGCCGCTATTTGATAGCGGCCAGGTCACCGCTCACCGGCGTTCTCGGGGACTCCAACAGTGGCGGTCACTGGGGCCCAGAGTTGAAGCGCGCAGGCTACGACATCCTCATCGTCAGGGGGCAGTCGCCGAAGCCCGTCTACCTGTGGATCGACGACGACCACGTCGAGATCAAAAACGCCGCACACCTGTGGGGCAAAGACGTGCGAGAGACGGATAGGATAATCAAGGAAGACCTCAAAGATAGCCAAGTCCAGATCGCGATCATAGGGCAGGGTGGAGAAAACCGCGTCGCCTTCGCAGGCATCGTCGTCAACCTCGACCACCTCTGCGGCCGCACCGGCATGGGCGCCGTCATGGGCTCAAAGAAGCTGAAAGCGGTGGCGGTGCGAGGCACAAAAGAGGTTCCCATCCATCAGCACCAGCGCTTCGTCAAAACGGTCAATGAGATGATGGAACTCCTCAAGAATGATCCGCAGAGCGCTATCACCCTCCCCAAGTACGGAACGACGTATCTGGTCGACCACCACAACACCATAGGCGGCATGGCGACCCGGAACTGGCAGACGGGCGTGTTCGACAAAGTCGAGATGATAAACGGCGACGCTGTCAGAAGACAGTTTTTCATAAGGAACATTGCGTGCTGGGCATGCCCCTACCCGTGCGACAGATACTCCCTCGTCAGAGATGGAGAGTATAAAGGCTCTCACTGCGTGGGCCCAGAGTACTTCACGATAGTCTCCTTCGGGTCAAAGCCAGCAGTCAGCAACGCGGCATCCATCATCAGGGCGAACGAGCTCTGCAACATGTACGGGCTCGACACAGCCTCAACCGGAGCAATCATCGCCTTCGCCATGGAGTGCTACGAGAAGGGAATACTCACCCAGAAAGAGACCGAAGGCCTCGACCTCGGCTGGGGCAACCACCACTCCATGCTGGAGCTGGTGGACATGATCGCTTTCAGGAAGGGCATCGGGGACATCCTCGCCAGCGGGATCAAGTACGCGGCGGCGAAGCTCGGGAGGAACGCGGAGAGGTACGCGATCCACGTGAAGGGGATGGACGCGGTGACTCTTGACCCGAGAGCGCTCAAAGTCTACAACTTCCGCTACGCGGTGGCCAGCAGAGGAGCAGATCACCTGCGAATATCCACGCCCGCAGCCTACCAGCTCGACCAGATGCCCATCCCTGAGGCCGCTAAGAACCTCAAGTTCTGGCAGGATGTGGTCGCCATCCCAGACCTTCTGGGCCTGTGCAAGTTCCCGTGGAACTTCTTCTCCAGCGGCCAAGACGTGATCAAGAGGAAGCTTCTCAAGATCGCCCCTGAACTCTACAGCGCCGCCACGGGCATAGAACTTGACCAAGACGCTCTCTTCCTCGTGGCCGAGAGAACAGCGACGACAGAGCGCGCCCTCAACGTCAAACTGGGAGTCAGGCGAAGAGATGACACACTCCCAAGAAGGTTCTTGGAAGAGCCCCTCCCTGAAGGGCCGAAGAAAGGCCAGGTGCACGACATCCTGGAGCCCCTCACCGACGCGTGGTACGAGGTTCACGGCTGGGACGTCAAGACCGGGATCCCGAGACGGGAGCGGCTGGAGAAGCTGGGGCTGCGCGAGGTCGCGGACGAGCTTGAACCCATGATCAAGAAGGAGGTCGGTTGAGATGGAGAAGGTCCTGGTCATCTATCCGGAAAGGTGCACCGGATGCCGCATCTGCGAGCTCCGCTGCGCCTACCACCACACCGCGGAGAGCAACCCCTCAAGATCCCGCATCCGCGTCATCAAGTGGGAAGACGCGGGCCTCAACGTCCCCGCCACCTGCCAGCAGTGCCAGCGATGCACCATCATCGACCCCTGCCCCG
>CAYSNV010000201.1:0-2758 GCA_964432545.1 uncultured Candidatus Bathyarchaeia archaeon
TCTTCAGGGAGACAGTGGCCAGCATCCTTCAAGGAAGTGACGCGGTCGACCTCACCTCCCTCGTTGACGAGAAGCGCAAAGAGGGCGCCCCGACTATCATCCTGTTTCTCGGCGTAAACGGGACAGGAAAGACCACTAGCATCGCCAAGACCGCGCACTATCTTCAGAAGAACGGCTACTCGGTCGTCCTTGCCTGCAGCGATACCTTCCGTACAGGCTCCATCGAACAGTTGCGGGAGCATGCGCGACGAGTCGGAGTGAGGACGATCGAGCACCAATACGGGTCCGACCCCGCCGCTGTCGCCTATGACGCCATCAACTATGCCCGCGCCCACGGGATCAACGTAGTCCTGGTAGACACCGCGGGACGGATGCAGACAGACCGCAATCTTATGGATGAGGTGGCAAAAATCTCCCGCGTTGCGAAACCCGACCTCAAGATCCTGGTTGTCGACGCCCTCACAGCCAATGACGCGGTGGAGCAGTGCCGCATCTTCAATGAGGCGGCGGGGGTGGACGCCGTCTTCATGACGAAGCTCGACGCTGACGCCAAGGGCGGAGCCGCCCTCTCCGTAATGACTCTGATAAAGAAGCCTATCATCTTCGTGGGCACAGGTCAGGGCTACGACGACCTAGCTCCGTTCGACGCCGGGTTCCTGCTCGACAACCTGTTTGGCTAAGAATCCCTAACCTTTACACAGATGATGAGATGTCCTTTCTACGCAGGAGAGGATGAGGAATGATCACTAAGGGAATGGACTTTCTCACACTGCTTGATCACGGTGAAGAAGACATACAGGCAATCCTAGATCTCACCAAGAAGGTGAAGTCCGGCATCCGCGGTACCCCCCTAAAGGGGAGGATCATCGGTCTCATCTTTCAGAAACCTTCGACACGGACCCGGGTCTCCTCAGAGGTCGCAGTACAGCAGCTCGGCGGGTCGGCGATCAGCCTCAGCTGGAACGAACTGCAACTCGGGCGAGGTGAGACCGTAGCTGACACCGGTCGAGTACTCTCCCGCTACATCGACGGGGTCATCGCGCGAGTCCTCCGTCAGAGCGACTTGGAGGAGATGGCGGAGCATGCCAGTATCCCGGTGGTCAACGCGCTCTCCGACCTCTGCCACCCCCTCCAAGCGTTGGCCGACCTCTTCACGATCTGGGAAGCGAAGCACAGGCTGGCGGGTATCAAGGTCGCGTATGTAGGTGACGGGAATAACGTCTGCAACTCTTTGATACTTGCATGTTCGCGCATGGGCCTTCACGTCTCAGTTGCCGCCCCAACGGGATATGAACCCGACGACCGCTTCACTAAGGAGGCCCGAAAGGAGGCTGACAGGCACCACACCTCCTTTGAGATTCTCGACAGCCCCACCGCAGCGGTCAAGAACGCGGACGTGGTCTACACCGACGTGATCACGAGCATGGGGCAGGAGAAGGAGCAGGAGCAACGGAGGCGGATATTCCTCCCCACATTCCAGGTGACCTCTGAACTCTTCAGAAACGCCTCGCCCTCCGCCATCTTTATGCATCCGCTGCCTGCTCACCGGGGGGAGGAGGTCACCGACGAGGTCATCGACGGACATCGATCCGTCGTTTGGGAACAGGCCGGGAACAGGCTCCACACGCTGAAAGCTCTCCTACAACTCATCTACTAAGAATCGAGAGGCCAGCGCGTCTCTCCCCTAAGAGTTGTTTATTAGTAGGTGCCGTTTCATAGAAAGCTTCATTAAGCATCACAGGTGTGCTCTCATAGCCTAGCGGATGATAGCCATTGATAGGAAAAGAGTTCCTCAGCGCGACCAGAAGGCTCGTGAAGGTCACGTCACGCCCCAAAAGGAAAGAAGCCTGGATCATGATTCGGGTCTCGCTGCTGGGAGTCGTCGCCGTCGGAATTATCGGCTTCATCATCAGGATACTCTTTCTGTTCGTCGGCCTGTCGCCGGAATAGACGCTTAGGGGTAGAAAACGCATGATGATCTACGCGGTGCGAACAACCAGCGGCCAGGAGAAAACTGCGGCAACCCTCATCGCCTCACGCGTCGGGCTGAAGAAGCTCTCCTTCTCCAGCATCTTCGTCCCCGAGGTGATCAAAGGGTACCTGTTCATTGAAGCCGCAGGCCCGCACATTGTTGACGAGGCGATCGCCGGGGTGAAGCACGCGCGCGGTAGAACACGGGGGACCGTGGATGTGAACACGCTGGAACGTTTCATCATCACCAAACCTGTCATCGAGGAACTCTCCGAGAACGACTTGGTCGAGGTGATTGGAGGGCCCTTCAAAGGCCTGAAGGCCAAGATCACCAACGTCGACAGGGTCAAAGAGGAAGTCACCATCGAGCTGCAGGAGGAAGGGTTCGCCCTTCTGCCGATTACAGTCCACGCAGACTACGTCAAGCCTGTGGAGAAACAGCGAGGTGAGGTGAGTGGGCGAGAAAAAAACGGTTGAAGCACTAGTCGAAGGCGGAAAGGCCACCGCAGGGCCGCCGCTGGGACCGACGCTCGGCCCTCTGGGCGTCAACGTGCTCATGATCGTCAACAAGATCAACGAGTTGACTAAAGCCTACGCGGGTATGAAGGTCCCTGTCAAGATCTTCGTCGACGTCGAGACCAAAGACTTCGATGTCGAGGTCGGAACGCCGACCACCTCAGCTCTCATAGTTAAAGAACTCGGTCTTGAGAAGGGGTCAGGCAACCCCGGCGCAGAGAAGGTGGGGAACCTGACCCTGGACCAGGTCGCCAAGATAGCGAGGATGCGT
>CAYSNV010000202.1:0-2755 GCA_964432545.1 uncultured Candidatus Bathyarchaeia archaeon
AGATAGCGTCATCATCGAAGCCTGTAGATGAAACGATCCAAGCTTGGAAAGCGAAGGGTACTCTCCAGCCCAGAAGACCGGTTTGACCCGCCGTGACTAGGTCATCCTTCACCTTCAAGAAGCGTTCTACATCGGACTTTGACACCATGGTTTCCCTACAGTCTATCAGCAGGTGGACCTGCAGTCCGCCTTCCTCATCCATCCAGACATGGACATCCAGCACCAAAGGTTTAGAGGAGTTTTCAACTTGGAATTCCTCGTTAACCTTGACCTGCACGGTATGGGGATCCACTTTGAAGGGGATGGGAGCTTCCTCAGGGGACCACTTGAGGAGGTCTGACCAGTAATCGGCCACTCTCCTCTCGAGAGGAGGTTTCGCTTCAGCCTCAGAATGATTCAGGGCATTATCACCGGGCATACAACTTCAGGATACTATCCTTTAAGCTCAGCCATTTTCTTTTCTATTAAGAAGATTTTAACTCTTCATCGACCGGTATAGATTAGGGGAACATGGGATGTCGATAGCCTTCAGGATCGCTCACATCTCGGACACGCACATTTCAGGATACGGGCATTTCCTTGAGGGAGTCTTCGATAAGGCGATCAAGGAGATAAACGCGCTGCGGCCAGTGCCCGATGTGGTTGTGCACAGCGGTGACATCACCAACTACGGCGTCCTTTCTGAGTATGAGCTCGCAGAGTCAAAGCTCGCTTTCATCAAGCCAAGGCTTATCACAGTGCCGGGGAACCATGACGAGAAGAATTACGGATCCGAGCTTTACATGGAAACCTTCGGGCCGGTGGACGTAAGAGTCGATGTCGGAAGAGCCACCATTTTCTGCATGAACAGCCCTGAACCTGACAGGGACGCCGGTAGGCTGGGAAGAAGGAGGCAAAGTTTCCTCGAGGAGGAGCTTAAAACGCTGAGGAAGGATAGGATAAAGATAATCGTCTTCCACCATCATCTCGTCCCGGTGCCAGGGGCGGGAAGGGAGGAGAACGTTCTAGAGGATGCGGGTGACATACTGGATATGGTGCTGCAGCACGATGTGGATCTCGTCCTGATGGGGCACAGGCACATGAGAAGGACGCTTAAGATCGAGGGCTCCATCCTAGTTAACGCGGCAACTCTCTCAAGCATACGGACCAGGGGGAGGGTTGGAAACTCGTTCAACATAATCGACATCTTAGAAGATGGAACAACAAAAGTCTACGAGAGGAAGGCGTTGGAGAAACAGATGGTCAAGATGGCGGAATACAGGAAAGAGACGGTCTGAATAGGTTAGGGATGAAGGCGTGGAAGACGCGCCGAGCGATCAGGCGTAGCTGCGCTTCCTACCGCATTTTGTGCAGTAATCCCTTTGGGTTGAGAGTGGACTTCCACAGTAACGGCAGTAACGGCTTATTGAGGCTAGTGAGTCTGCTCTCACTGGAGGGGACAAGTCGAACAGCTTGTAGACGACTCCCAAGAAGATCAGCGCTGGCACGGCTATGCCCAGTACGCCGAAGGATCTGATGAGAGCGATCGCACGCGAGGGAACCTCAAACAGGTAGATGAGAAAGATCAGGGGGCCCGCAAGCATTATGGAGCTGGTCGCCACCGCTGCTAGCGCTAAGGAGGCGAACAGCCTGGAGGAACTTAAGCCTGTGGCGCTGCTCACAGCCTGCGTTAAGAGTGGCACAGTCCATATTACGGTCAACGTAAAAACGAATCGGACCATCGATCCCTCGATCCCAATAAAGCGGGTGGGAATGGGGATGAGGTTAACGATGAAAGGGGAGAAGCTGAAGCCGACGCACCTGAGAACCTCACCGAAAGAGGTTACGGCATTAAACATTCTTCTACTGAGAAAGTCCGTTGTCAGGGAGAACGTGATGATTACGAAAAGACAGAAAAGAGCCGTCAAGAACCAAAGGGTTGCACTCCAGTAACCCAGAAGGTGAACGAGTCCTATGCCTAAACAGATGGAAGAGATGGATGCGGAGACAAGAGACTGCGATATGGAGCTCGGATCCAACTCGATCGCGCGGTAAACCTTCGAACGCATCATCATGGCCTCAGCCATCCTTCTCAGTAGCGTTGAGAGGAAAGAGGTACGGAGCGCAATGACGTAGTCGCGGCGGGGTTCAGACCATACCCTTCGTATCTTCTTCCTGCGTTCCAAGTCTATCAATGCCCTGACGGACTCCGCCGTTGCACCAGCCCTTACTAGGAAGCCGCTCTGGAGAACTGGGCCGGATGAGCTCTCCAAAAACGATAGCACCTTCCGTTCATCGGAGGACAGCTCAGGCTGCAGCTTCATGCGACGGTCAAGCCTAGCAAGTCGTCCTAGGAGCTTAGCTCTTAAGACGCGATACCTATCCGGTTCAATGTCGTTATTCGTATACCGGCTATCCAACTCTGCTAGTGCAGAGAGCAGGTGATTCCGCCATTCCTCAGTCTCCGGTACCTGTAGCGGAACTGGAAAGCCTTGAAGCTTCAGGTCTTCCTCCTCCGAGGTCGACGCCTTCTGGAAGAGTTTAACGAAAACCAGAACCTCGGCGGATAATATGACGACGAGAACACCTAGGTAGAGCGCATCGCTTGAGACGCCGACGTACCAGAGCGACAGGCCGGTGAGGTTCCAGATGGCGTGGAATCCGAAGCTCATCCAGAAGTATAGGCTTCCGAACACGTCGAGGAGGCTGACTTTCCCCTTCCGCTCTCGAGTCCAGCCAACGGCGTACCCGATGAAGGCGGTATCCAACATGTGAG
>CAYSNV010000203.1:0-2754 GCA_964432545.1 uncultured Candidatus Bathyarchaeia archaeon
ACAGCAGGCAAAGCTGGCTTCATTACGGGGCTCTATGTGGTCTTCGTGCCTATTCTGGGGCTCTTCTGGAGACAACGGGCTGGCGCAGGGACATGGTTCGGCGCCTGTCTCGCTGCCCTTGGTCTTTATCTTTTGAGTGTCACGGGAGGACTTGCGATCTCTTGGGGAGATCTGTTAGAGTTTCTCGGCGCGTTTTTCTGGGCCGGCCACGTCATGATTATCGGATGGCTTGTTCGTTCGACAAATCCTCTGAGAGTGGCCTTCTTCCAGTACGCCATCTGCTCGACCCTGAGTCTTATCGCCGCTCTCTCCGTTGAGGTTGTCGCGGTGCGAGGGGTCTACGAGTCCTTGATCCCGCTTTTGTATAGCGGGGTTCTCTCCGTTGGCTTGGCCTACACTCTTCAAGTCGTTGCGCAGCGGGGGGCCCGTCCGGCGCACGCAGCGATTCTCCTGAGCCTGGAGGCGGTCTTCGCCGCGATCGGCGGATGGTTGATCCTGGGCGAAAGCCTCCCCTTCCGGGGGGTGGCTGGATGCGTTCTCATGCTGTCGGGCATGCTCGTCACACAGCTGTGGGAGACACTAAAAGAGGCGCCACTTACGTCGAGCGCCTAGCAGGGCCTAGTCAAGTTCACATTCCGTCATGACTGAAGGACTGACTCTGACCTGAGCCGCTCTCTGAACGCGCACGCTAAACGCGCCCAATCGTGACAGCGGAACCACTGCAGATTTGGCCCGCTCCCTCAATCGCTACGGGGTTCAAGCATGGTCCAGGAGCACGAAAGGCAACGCGCGCTCGTCTTTTCGTAGTAGAAGATTATTTCTCGGCAGTGGGGCTTTTCCTTTGGAGGACGTTTCGCACGTGATATGCCTTTTCTCTGTTGGCCAGTGCGTTCCTATTCTGCTTCCGAGATTAGCTTAAAAGAGATGCATGGCATAATGGGAAGCACTTGCAGGAATCTGATGTTTGCCAGTGAGGTGCCTGCATTTGCCAAATGGATATTGCGGTAAGATTTTGAGGATTGATCTAACGAACCTGAGGGTTCACGAGGAAGAGCAAAGCGACTCGTTCTACCGGCGCTACTTTGGGGGGCGGGCGCTGATCGCTCATTATCTGCTCCGAGAGCTGGAGCCGAAGACCGACCCCTTGAGCCCTGATAATCTTCTTGTCTTTGCAGCAGGTGTCTTGACAGGGCACCCTTTCAGCGGGTCTGGCAGGAATAGCGTGGGGGCGAAGTCGCCTTTGACAGACGCTTATGGCGATGCAGAAGTCGGAGGCTTTTGGGGTGCCGAGCTAAAGAAGGCGGGCTACGACGCGATCATCCTGAGAGGAAGGGCTCAGAAGTGTACGTACCTCTATGTCAATGATGGGAGCGTGGAATTCAAGGATGCACAGGCATTCCTTGGAAAGCCGACCGGCGAGGTCGAGGAGGCGATAAAGAGGGATCTGGGCGAGCCGCGGGTGAGGGTCTCTCAGATCGGTCCGGCTGGGGAGCGGAAGGTGAGATTTGCCAACATCACGAACGATCTCAGCCACTTTGCCGGAAGGACGGGGATGGGAGCGGTGATGGGTTCAAAGAACCTGAGGGCGATAGCGGTCGTGGGTGACAGCACTCCTCAGATGGCGGACCCTGAGAAGGTTCATGAGATTGCCCGATGGCTCTCAGAGCACCCCAAGGCAGCGATGCCCAACGGGGGCGTTGTGAGCACCGCGCGGGAGCACGGTACAGGGGTGTTCCTTCTGAGCCTGAACGAGGCCGGAGGGCTTCCCACAAGAAACTTCCAAGAGAGCACCTTCGAGGATGCCGACAAGATCTCAGGGGAGACCATGACCCAGACGATCCTGACAGGACGGCATACCTGCTACGCCTGCATCATAAACTGCAAGAGAACTGTGGAAGTCGAGGACCCCTATCGAGTTGACCCCCGATACGGGGGGCCGGAGTACGAGACGCTGGCGAGCCTCGGCTCAAACTGCGGCGTCAGCGATCTCAAAGCGATTGCGAAGGCAAACGAGATCTGCGCAGCAAACGGTATAGACACGATCTCGACGGGAGTAGCGATCTCCTTCGCCATGGAGTGCTACGAGAACGGGGTTCTGGCGAAGAAAGACACAGATGGGCTGGAGCTGAGATTCGGGGACGCGGAAGCGATGCTGGAGATGACCCGACAGATAGCCGAGAGAAGAGGGCTCGGCAGACTCTTGGGCGAGGGGGTTAGGACGGCTTCAGAGAAGATCGGCAAGGGATCTGACAAATACGCGCTCCACATCAAGGGGTTGGAGGTCCCGATGCATGAGCCGCGTTTCAAGAAGGCTCTCGGCGTCGGCTACGCCGTCTCCCCAACGGGCGCGGATCACTGCCACAACTTCCACGACGGACTTCTGAAAGGTACCGGCACACAGTTGGACAAGGCAAAGGCGCTGGGGATACTGGAGCCCCAACCCTCAAACATGCTTAATGCCGAGAAGATGCGGATGCTCATGTACATGTCCAACTGGCGGCACTTCACCAACTGCGCCGTCGTCTGCTACTTTGTACCGCACTTCTACCATGACATGCCGCAACTGGTGGAGGCGGTCACGGGATGGAACATGACAGCGTGGGAGCTTCTCAAAGTCGGGGAGCGGGCAGCCACATTGACCCGAGCCTTCAACGTCAGAGAGGGGTTTACGCCACACGACGACATTCTTCCCCGCCGCTTTTCACAACCAGTCACAAAGGGACCTATCGCCGGAGATACCGTCCAGCCCGAGGA
>CAYSNV010000204.1:0-2753 GCA_964432545.1 uncultured Candidatus Bathyarchaeia archaeon
TGCTGTGTCGAATAACTAATCTTTAGCGTATCTCTCTTATTATTCGCCTAGTTTTGTCAGAGGTTGGCTGTCAGTCCGATGAAGAGGTTGTAGAGGTTGGCTTTAACTACCAGTTCTCTGACCATGTTCTCCATCTTCTTGGCGGTGACGTATTCGCCAAACGTCCGTTTGAAGGAGGAGATGGCGGTCTCCGCCATCCAGCGTCGGCCGTAGCCGTGGCGGCGCGTCCAGGCCTTCGGGTCTTTCAGGTATTCTTGGGTTGCTAGCTTCCGTGCATGGCAGCCGTGGGATCTGCCCGTGGAGCTGCGCCGTACCTTGATGCAGGGTTCGATGCCCTTCTCGTCTAAGTAGTGGAAGTTTGTTTTGGAGTCGTAGGCGCCGTCGGCGATGGTCTTGCTGATGGGTGCTTTCTGGGACGCGTCCTCCACCAAGGGTTTGAGCATCCGTCCATCGCCCACCCTCTCATCGGTTACTTGGAGCGAAAGAAGCTTCTTCTGCTTGATGTCGACGGCGACGTGGATCTTGAGGAAGCCCCGCCGCCTCTTCCATTGATGACGCATCCAGTCGCCCCGGTTGGCGACCTTGATGCCTGTGGCGTCGACGGCGATGACCATGTCCTCGTTTGAATCCATGACCCCGTGATCAAGCTTGATGGGGGTCTTCTCAGCCCTCCACTGGATGCTGGAGTGGTCGGGAGGCTTCAACCCCTTCACGTATCTGGCTAAGGCCTTGGTGAACCCTTCCAGCTGGCGGTAGGGGAGGTGGAGGTAGGCGTGCATGAAGAGGAGGAGGCGGATGAAGCTGTCCGGGTAGCGGAACCGGGCGCCCTCCTTCCCCCGGTTCATGGCGTCAAGCTCATCCTCCCAGCCCTTCACAAAGTCAAGGTCGAGGAGGAGTTCGCCTCTCCTCACCAAAGCCTCGTTGATCCGCTTCCAGTCCCGTCTAGACATCGCCTCCCACGTAGCCAAGGCTCCCCAAGAGGTTGATGTGAAAGATTACAGCAAAACACCTGCGACTCAAACACAAAATATACAGTTATTCGACACAGCAGGAATATCAATAAGCTTATTAATGCGGTTCGATATCACTTGGGAAAGAACGTTCAGAGAAGTCGCGGATCCTCTACCGGATTTTACGGCGTCTGACTTTCTTAACCGAAACGTGTCTAGGCTGGGGCAAGACGGGTCATCTAAACCTCGATGGAAAGATGTTTCAGTGCGTTAGCCCACTCCTCTAGACCCGAATATACTGTCAGGAGATGAAAAAGAGAATGAGTACGTTCCAAGAATTAGCGCTTATCCCAGATGTAAAAAGAAGGTTGGTCGAATTAAGGTTCGATGAGCTGTTCCCGATACAGGAGGAGGCGATCACTCCTCTACTGGAAGGTCGGGACCTGATAGGTCAAGCAAAGACAGGGACAGGGAAGACAGCAGCATACATCATACCGATCATCGAGAAGCTTCGTCCCGGAAAAGGTGTACAAGCTCTCATCATTGTTCCAACAAGGGAACTCGCCCAACAAGTCAAACAGCAGTTCCTAGAGATCGGGAAGTACACTCCTTCCCATTTCACCGCCCTCTTCGGCGGAGAACCGATAGAAGGACAGATTAGGGAGATTCCAAAAGCGGATGTCGTGATGGGGACGCCTGGAAGACTTATTGATCACCTCTCCCGGGGCACCCTCCGCCTTGCGGGAACAAGGATGTTGGTGATAGACGAGGCTGACAGGATGCTGGATATGGGATTCATCGATGATGTACGCGAGATCATCAGCCATCTTCCAAAGGAGCGGCAGACCTGCATGTTCTCGGCGACAATGCCTGATGAGGTGATCCAGCTCGCTGAGACCTCCATGAGAAACCCCGTCAAGATCCTCGTAGACAGAGACGAGATCTCCGTCGAGGGGATAGAGCAGCTCTACTGCATCGTCGAACGAAGACATAAACTCCAGACACTGCTAGAACTTGTTCGCCAGTACAGGTGGCGGAAGATCCTCGTGTTTGTCGCCAGCCGGCGTCAAGCCGACTGGTTGTCAGACAAGCTCCGCGAGCGGATCCCTGTGCAGAAGCTTCACGGCGGGTTACCCCAGCCTCGGCGTGAGAGAGCGCTCCGCCTCTTCAGAGAAGGCGGAAGAGCCATGATCGTCGCTACTGACCTAGCCGGCAGAGGCATCGACATCCCCGGCATCGACTGCGTGATAAACTACGACATGCCTCGAGATCCGCTCACCTACTTTCACCGGGTTGGCAGAACCGGGAGGGCTGGGGGACGGGGTACCGCCGTCTCTCTCGTCACCTATGACGAGGGACCTGACCTCGCAGCTGTCAAATCTCTTACTAGGATCCAGCTTAAGGAATTGATTTGGCAACGCAGGAATGCGCAATCAAATTGGGTCGCAGAAGCTAGGGAGCAACAACAGCTAGTCCAGAGTCTCTTCTAGCACCTGTCTTAGACTCACCTGTGAACGGGGGGAACTGCAGGTCCAGACGAACATGACTTTCATCGCCGTCTACCCCTCATTCACTGGCGGTCTCCTCTGTCAGCGTATAGACTTATGTACAGGTTATCCTGTGAGTAGGAAGAATGGGAGTCTTGGTGCAGACCGCTTCGATTGGTCTGGAGGTGCCTTGAGATGAATGGGAAGATCCACTGCGCCCATATTCTCGTGGAGAAGCATTCCCAGGCGTTACAGGTACTAGAGAGACTGAACAAGGGCGAGAGCTTTGCAGAGATCGCCATACAGCTGTCCCAGT
>CAYSNV010000205.1:0-2750 GCA_964432545.1 uncultured Candidatus Bathyarchaeia archaeon
GCGTTAAGACTGTAAGCTTGTCCGCTGGCATTGCTGTACCACCAACAGGGTAAGATCTCGGAGCCGAGGATGGTGGATCCTGATCTATCTTTAGAACAGGTGCGCGCTTGCTTCTGGGTTTCGCGTAATACGAGTTTCGGGAATGGGTGGCCTCACAAACTTTTTATAACGGCCCCCTGGTGAACATTCCCATGCTTCTGGAGGATGTCGTACTTGGTTAGAGACATGACCGAGCAGAATCTGAAGAACGCTTTCTCTGGTGAAAGTCAAGCGCACATGCGGTACATCATCTTCTCAGACGTCGCAGAGAAGAGCGGCTTCAAGAACACCGCGCGCCTCTTCCGCGCCATCTCCTACGCTGAGCGCGTCCACTCCACCAACCACTACAACAACCTCGCTCACCTCAACGGCGGGTATGTGACTGTCGGGATGGCTGGCTTCGGGCCCGGCGACACCTCAAAGAACCTCGGCATCGCGATCGAGGGTGAGACGTTCGAGATAAACGAGATGTACCCGGTATACCTTGAAACCGCCAGGTTTCAAGGAGAGGCTGCCGCTGCCAAGTCTTTCGAGTGGGCGTATGAAGCTGAGAAGATTCACGCGAAGCTCTTCAAGAAGGCGAAAGAGGCTGTGGACAGAGGATCTGACGTTCAGCTGAAGACGATTCAAATATGCGAGGTCTGCGGCTACACCGTTGAAGGAGACGCGCCTGACAAGTGCCCCATCTGCAAAGCCAAAAAGGATAAGTTCAAAGCCTTCTAAGCGACGGGCTGAGCCCCCTCAACACCCTCCTTTTTTAGGATCACCCCGAGCAGCGCTCTCGCTATCCATGACAGAAGTGGTCGCCTAGGAGACGCGCAGCTTGTTGGAGTCGTGAGAGGCCACTACAAATAGACGGCTGTTCTCACAGTCGGGGAGATGTCTCCCCTTACCGCGACCATCTCCGGGACATCGCCGGTAGACCCTATGTATCGACCCCTGATCACGATCGCAGCCTTTACCCCCTCGATCTTCTCGGCGGTTGAGAGCCCTTCCCTGACCGAGCCCTCGACATCGACCCCTTGGACCGCGTTGCAGACGGCTGTGGCGGCGGCGTCCGCCAATGAAGCGTTATCGGCTACGATGGTTGCGGCGTCGGCGGAACCGAATGTGAAGGCGTGGCTGACGCTTGCGGAGCTGGTGGCGACCGCGACGGGGAACCGGGAGAGCTTCAACGCGATCTTCCCGGAGATGGGTGAGGGCCCTGCCCACACTCCGGCGTAGATGGGTCGGGGGGAGGTAGCGACGACTTCTCCCCCGTTCTCGATGATGACGGTCTTCGCCCCGGCTTCTTTCATCTGTTCAAACGCGAGGTCGATGAGGGCGCCTGCAACGGTAGCCATCGGGCCGACGTTTGCTTTGTAGGCTGCCTCTGCCATTCTCACGGCGATTTGGGGCGCGTCTTGGGTTGGGGGGACAGGCTTGAGGGAGTGTTGGAACTTCGGGTTCTTTCTCAGGTATTCTTGAAGCTGTCTCCGCGTCTTCTCGATGTCGTTGATCGCTGTTAGGATCGCGTCGAGACTGTCGGAGATTAGTGTTCCTTGGGTCTCCTCGATATCCAGTCTACGTCGGTGGAGGAGGGGCTCTTGAGCCTCCCTCACTTGGCGAGTTCGATCGCTCTCACCGGGCATGCGTCGACGCACCTTCCGCATTGAATGCATTTCGCCTCTTCGACTTTGACGGTTAGGTCGGGTTCGCTGTAGATCGCCTCGACGGGGCAGAGCGTGATGCAGTGGCCGCAGCTGATGCACCGGTCGTTGAGGCTGATGAGGACTTTCCGCTCGACCTTCACGCCTTCCTGCCGTATCGCCTCGAGGACCTCGTTGGCCCTGTCGTCTGAGATCTCAACCAGGACTTTGCCGCCCTTCTCGTTGACGTCAGCTCGCAGGATGTTGATGGGCGCCTTCTTCTCTATCGCGATGGAGGAGATGATAGGCTTTGTGACTCGTCTGTCGTCGAATATGAGCAGGGCTCTCACTTGGCTCTCCCTCCGAGGAGGCGGCTGACCCCTTCGCTGGTGACGATGCCGAGGACCTTGTTCCTGCTGTCGGTGACCGGGAGCGCTGAGATGTCGTGTTGCTTCATCTTCTGAACGCAGAGCTCGACCGGCTCGTCAGGAGTCGCGGTGACGACCTTGTGGGTCATGATCTTCGTCAAGTCTTTTTCTCCTGTGGCGATCGCTTTGGTGACGTCGAAGGAGGTGACGATCCCGATTAGCTGGTTGTCGCTGTTGACGACGACGATGTGGTTCACCGCTTTGCGGATGATGCGTTGGGCAACCTCTTGGACACCCTCGTCCGGGGTGCAGGTGACCGCCGGGGTCATGATCGCCTGCGCGTACGGCGTCTCTTTGGACACCTTCATCGGCTTGAAGGCGCCGCCGGTGGGCAGCCTCTCAACAGGCTGGGTGAGGAGGAACTCTCCGTTCTCGATCCATCGCTTCAGTTCTTCCGCGATCGCCCGCGCGGTCTTCAGGCTGGAGAGCGCGGTGACGGGAATCTCCCTGCCGTTGACCGTGACCTTGCCTGACTTCAGTTCTGCGTAGTTGGTCTGCTTCAGGATGGGCCTTTGCCTCCGCGGGACCCCGTAGTCAACCACGTTTGAGGCGATCGCTTCGTCTCTGATGGCGGTCTTTTGGGCGAGTTTCTCGGTGAGGATGGGGACCGGTATTCCCAGGCCGACGTAGAGGGAGGTTCCGTACTTGGTGAAGC
>CAYSNV010000206.1:0-2013 GCA_964432545.1 uncultured Candidatus Bathyarchaeia archaeon
TGGGATTCTTATCGGACTCTTCTTTACAGCCAAGAGCGCAGAAGTAATATGTCTTGCCCTGGAACGTCGATTTAAATTTCGTCGACTTCTCGTCCGCGCTCATGGCGCATACAGGATCCTTTGCCACACTCGTCTCCTTCACAGTGTCATTGCCGCGTCCTAAGAAGGGGGTTTCGCCCCCAGCATCCTAGGAGCCGTGAGGATAAGCTGCGGCGCTTCTATCATGCCGCGTTCTCGGTCCAGGGATCATGGGTGACGTTAGAACCGTTCACGAGGAGAGTTGCGGACTCAGGATGGCTGAGCCACGATGACATAATGGTAGTCTAGGAGTCTGACGCTCTGAATCCTGAAGGAGGCGTTCCTGATGAGCCGGCTCGCGTGGTCTGCGCTGAACCGTATCTCGTATGGTGGGCCGAGACTCATGTAGGTCTTCTTCCAGTCTAGGTTGACCAATCGACCGTCGGGTTTCATCATCCTTCTTGCGTTTCTCAGCACTGCCAAGGGGTCTTCGAAGTCGTGGAGGACGATCCCGAAGAAGACTATGTCGGCACAGGCGTCACAGAGGATTTTGCTCTCGGCTTTCCCGGCGGTGACGACGATGTTCTCGAGGCCTTCTGCTCGAGCCTTCTGGACCAGCATGGCGATGGCTTCCTCGTTCACATCCACCCCGTACACTTTTCCCTCAGGCCCCACAATCTTCGCCGCAGGCAGGCTGAAGAAACCGCTGCCACATCCGACGTCGACGAAGGTCATGCCTGTTTTCAGGCCTATGTCCCGCAGGGCCTGCCACGGGTTCTGCCACGAATACCTGTCAGAATCATTGCAGACCTTCATGAGGGTGCACTTCTACACGGTGGAAATGCCCTTACTTGGATGTCGCTTGATTTACTCGATTTAACGTTTTCTCGATCGCCAGGTCTGTGGTCTGAAAACTTGCGGGGACGCTTTCACCCGAAACTTTTATGTGCAAAGATGACATACCGAGTTCGGTGAGTCGCGAACATGATCGGAAGACGTGTCATAGCTTCACTCGCGATCTGTCTGATATTCTTCGCTCTTGCCGCGGCTGTTTACTTTGTTCCCCTCTCTGAAAGGCCGCTGACGTTTGTCAGTACCGCGACGAGTCAGAGCGTTGGGACCAGAACTCTCTTCTCCACCGAGCATGTAACCTCAACGGTTTGGGAGGTCTCTCCCGTCACCATTTCGACCTTCCTCGACGGTGAGACGACGGTTCTAGACAAGGGGTATAGGGTGGGGATCGCCGGTGACGAATTCGACTATTTTCCAATCAAGGATCTTCAAAGGGGAGATCGAGTAAGCGTCGAGGTGCAATACCCTTATAGGACTTGGGTGAAGCTGGTAGATCCCAAGGGGAGGAGCGTTATCGACGAGTTCTTTGACGGCGGGGAGTTCAGGAAGTATGTAACCGTAGAGGTCGAAGGTAAGTACACCCTGTGGGTCGAGACGCTTGTAGCCCCCGGACCAGGCGTCATTAAGGTGAAAGTCAAAGTGGCCCACCCCATTCAAACCTTCTACGTCACAACGAACACTGTCGAGAAGAAGCAAGTAATCCCTCAGACCCAGAAGATCGTGTCCGCGTTCACTCAGACCGCAACCGTAGAATCGCGCCACACTACCTCGACCAAATCACCTCTAGAATCGAGAATCGTGCTCACCCCCGCCTTGATAATCGTGGGACTGGCAACACTGGTTGCAGCAGCTCTCGCCGGGAGAAGAACGACCAGGCCCCTCGAGGCGGTCTATTGCATCAACTGCGGCAACCCCCTATCTCCTCGCGACAAGTACTGTGAGAAATGCGGAGCAGCGCAACCGCAATAACTGCTGGCGGACTCGGTACCCGAAGTCATTAGTATGATCCTCAGCGAACACATATCGAAAATTGAGATAGCTAAAGAGTAAGCTAAAGAACAGCGCGCGCCTATTCTACTCGTTTGCCGCATGAGGGGCAGAAAGCTTTTCCTGGCTGTACTGCTGCTCCACAATTTGGGCAGT
>CAYSNV010000206.1:2023-2744 GCA_964432545.1 uncultured Candidatus Bathyarchaeia archaeon
GAGGGCTGCAGCAAGCCCGACAACTGCGAGTATCAAAACGATTAGTCCCACGTTGAGCGGGTTTGAGAGAAGTGTGGCTAGACCGCCTTTCTTAGCTTCTACCGTGATGCTCGCTGGCGAGCTGCTGGCGGGCAGGTAGTCACCGTTTCCCTTCCACTCGGCGATTATCATCCATGTTCCAGGAGTTGTGGCGGAGAGCGTATCGTCGAAAGTGCCTCCGCCTCCAAGTGAGACCTCGTGGCTGATTTTCTCGCCTTTAGGACTCGTATATGTTATGTCAAGGCGGTCGTCTCCAGAGATAGGCGGTGAAACCGAACCTAAGACAGCGATGACATCGTTCTCTCTCACCTGTGCTGAGAGTGTTATGGAAGGTCGTTCTTTGGCTTTCTCTTTGACGACAAGGGTTGCAGTGGCTTTCTTGGTCAACTCATACGTGGATGCTACGACATTGAAGGTGTAGATCCCCGGGGAGGCTAAGGGTGACGGAGTTAGGGTGAGGGTGGAGGAGAAAGGTGGCGCGCCGCTTGTCACGCTGAAACTCTGCTGAACATCGCCAGGCAGCCCCTCAAGGGTTAAAGGAATTACAGTCCCTACGTTTGCTGCCCCGCTGAGGATTGAAACAGCGACCATGTATGAGGCTGCCTTCCCGGTCTCCACCGTTTGAGTTGGAGGAGAAATCGTCACTGAATAATCGAAGGGGGTAGCGGTACTCGCCGAAGTT
>CAYSNV010000207.1:0-2727 GCA_964432545.1 uncultured Candidatus Bathyarchaeia archaeon
CCATACTGCTGTGACTCGCCTAGGCCCAGTTAGGTCGATGTAGCCGCAAGCGCTTTTCTCTTCGCCATCCTGGGTCCAGCCGCGAAACAGCTGATACCCGTAGACTCTCTCACCATGTTCTTCCAAGATCGGTGGCGAGACGCAAAAAGGGATGAGGGAGTTCTCATCATACCATCCCCCGCCCCGCGCACTCCCATAGTCGGACGTGACGGAGAGATAGTACTGCCGCCTGTAGATCGGCGTAAGCACCATGTCCCGTATCAGACTGATCTTCCTTTCCGGCGATCTGTCCCCATCTGCCCATCCAACGAAAACGAGCCGGCTGGCGTTGGTGGTTTGATGCTGGCCGGGTACGGCGACGACGTACTCTCCCGCTTCGAGCTCCGTCACTATGCGACCTTCCCCAGAGCTTCGGTACTCCCTGCCATCAATCTTCACCGGCAGGTCAGGGACTCCCAAGTTCAGCTGAAGACGGATGGAGTCTGAGACGGTGATTCCAAGAGAGCGTCTAGGAGCGTCTGAAACTCGCATCCATCTCCCACCGTCCCAGAGGAAGAACTCCGCCTGAAGCTCCAACTTTTCTTCTCTGCCAGAGGGTGGAATGACCAAGCTGAAGCCCCAGACGCTGTCGACGAGATGTTGGGAGACTGCGACGACCTGGTGGGAACTGGAGTTGCTTAGTGCGATAGCGAGCTTGCACCTGGCGGCTGTCTCGACCCTGGCGGTTACGTGAAAGACCTCGTTGACCGCGACTCGTTCAGGGCTGCTGATGTGAATCGATGTGATGATCGGATGGGAGCTCGAGGGTGGGCTTCCCTGCGAAGAACCCGCCATCCATTGCGCGAAGTGGAGCGCTTTGGACGACTCGATGAAACGTACGACGATGTGGGTTGCGAGCGGGTTGTAGGCTCCCGTGTCAGCGATGGTCCAGACCTCGTGTGCCACGTCCTTGAGTACGTGGAGTTCGGTCCGTCGATTCTCGGATTCGCCGGTGACCCCTTCGCGAGTCTGGTTGAAGTAGGCGACGCCTGACTTGATGTAGAAAGGCGTCATCTTCTCCCCGTAGAGGAGGAGGAGGTTCGATCCGAGGTTGCCGGCGCCGGCCCGAAGCTCGGCGCTGACGGGAACGGTGATCAGTATCACGCCGTGAGGGGTGCTCCAGCCCTCCGGATCCTCCAGCGTCGCCTCGGTCGCGACGGCAACTCCTCCGACCGAGTACCCCATCAGGTAGATGTAGGAGTAGCCTTGGCTCTCAGCCCACGCGCGCGTGTCGTACAGGAGGCTCTTGGGCCGGTAGGTCTCTGTGTAAACGGTCCTGTTGAGCGATACTTGAAGGGTCGCGTCCGTACCCTCTTCGAGCGCGAGGAGGGAGTAGTGCAGGGAGAGGTCTTGGAGAAACCTCATCGTGTTGTAGGACTCGAGCCAGAACGGGTTGATCCGAAGCCTCTCGCCCGCGATACCACCTCCCAGCCATATGATGCAGGTGTCTGAACCCACGCTCTCCCAGTAGTGCCATTTGACCTGGCCGATCTCTACGCTGGCTGGGGGAGTGTAGGGCTCCGCGGCGGAAAGGCATGGATAGGCTTGAAGAACGATGAGGAAAACGAGGAGAAGTAATGTCGCTTTCCGGAGGAGGGTTCCTACGACCACCCGCTGAACATGATACTTCTTGCCGGATCTCCCGAAGAAGTAGTAGCCTATAGCGGCGAAGCATGCGAGAGAGACGAAAGGGATCAGGAGCATATAGTGGAAAGGACAGACGGGCTGTGGCTCCACGGTCATCCAGACGGCTTCGACATTTCTAGGCCTATCCATGACAATTGTGGCGAGGGGGGTCGACGAGGCGGCGTCACCGCTCCAGCGGTCGAATCGGTAGAGACTCCTCTCAGACCCTCTTTCAACAACCGTGTAAGTCGGTACAGCGAAACTCGCCTTTGAGCCTGCGTCATACCAGCCCTCCCCCACCACGTCCCCGTGGGTGGATGTCACGGTAAGGTAGTATTGGGCGCCATAGATGGGGGAGAGGGTGGTGTCTGAAAAGAGGTAGACGGTTCGATCATAGGAGGTGCTCCCGTCGCTCCATCCTCTAAAGATCAATCTCTCAAAGGGAGTGACGGGGACGGTCGAAGGGACTTTGATCCTGTGCGCCCCAGGGTCCAGGTATTGCTGGAGGCCGCTGTTCGACCCGATGTCGTAGGCTTCTCCGTCAAGTTCGAGAGTCAATTGAGGCACATGAGCAGCGATTGTGAGGAGTCTCCGAGGGGAGGTCTCAGTGAGTATCGTGATGTTGAAGTTCTTGGTGCTTTGCGCTGGGTCTCTGAACCACGAGCTCTTCCACCACGCCCTAGTCGCCGCCGTCAGCCTCCAGACTCCCCCTGTACCCGGCGCCGCGAGAGCGAAGGTGAACTCAGCTTCTCCAGGCCCGGTGAAGGAGCTGATCAGAGTGTAGCTTCGGACGACGCGTCCTGTCTCGGTCTCGAAGACCCCGATGTCGACGAGGACCTTGTCGACGTACTCGGCGGTGACCTTGACCGGAAAGCTGTTGTTGGCGTAGACCGTGGTGGGCGCCTCGACATCGACGATGCGGGCGACGGCGAAGTCGGCGTACTTCCCTGTGACGGAGGTCTGCAGGAATGCGGAGTACGTCGCTATCACGATGAAGAGTGCGAGCGCCCGTTTCAGCCGCATAGGGTTCAGATGCAGGTTCCGCAGATAAAAGCTTTGAAA
>CAYSNV010000208.1:0-2708 GCA_964432545.1 uncultured Candidatus Bathyarchaeia archaeon
CCGCGCTTCCTCCGAGTGACTTAGTCCTCGCTGAAGGATGAAGACCATCTCACAAAAGCATAAATAAAGACTAGCTCATAATAGGCCGCATGAGTGTTGCAGTCCGCTGTTCGGATCAGGAGTTTCGGGATCTCCGGAAGCATCTGACTGAAATGGGAGTCCCGTACCGGTATTACATGCGGAAAGATCCGAGCCAGGTGACAACCTTCTACCTTGAAGTGGAGCCTTTGACAGAATCGGTCTTAGAGACTGTCCGCGACTACACGAAGGACAAAGGATTCATCGCTGAGCTTGAGATCGACGGCAAGATGTACAGTCTCTCTGAGGGTGACCTGCGAGATCTCGCTAAGAAGGCAGAAGCTGCCTTGAAGCGTGGAGGTCTCGTCCGCGGATATCACTACTGACACCGGTTGAACCAGTCGAAGAAAAGGACTGCGATCCTTTGGCAAGTCGACCCCCTTTCTAGGATAGCTACGCGCCCGTTATCTCCAAGAATTTCACCGTTATCTTTCTCTTACACTCGGTCGATTCGGCCTAAAGAGGCCGCGTAATGAACACTCGCACGAGTCGGCTCTATTGGCGAAGGGGTTTAACGGCAGGGCGAGTCTGCTTTAAGAGGGGACTGACATGCCCTTGGAGGATCTGCCCGAGTATCCCGAGGCCCGGGATATCTCTCTACGGGAGCGAGACGCCTTGGCAAGGATATTCCAGGAGTTGCATCCCCAGATATCAGAATACACGTTCACAAACCTCTACTCCTGGAGGAAAAGTAAGAGAACTCTACACTCCCGCGTAGGGGATACCCCCATAATCCTCAGACAGATAAATGCCGCAACGTACCTGATGCCTATGCTGGTCAAAGTGAATACGAACGAGCTTGTGGAACGGCTGAGGCGGGTGGGCGCTCGACCTGCTCTCTACGGCCTTCTAAAACATGAGGTAGAGGCCCTCGATGCAGCGAAGTTCCATGTCGAGCCCGACAAAGACAACTGGGACTACGTATATCTGACAAAAGACCTGATCGAGCTAGAGGGAACGAAATACCGGGTCAAACGGCAGAATATTCAACAAGTGCCTCTCACAGCATGCGTGCGAGTACGTAGAAATCCAAGAGTCGAACCTAGATGTGTGTCGTCAGTTTGCCGAACGCTGGTGTCAGTACCGAGACTGTTGAGCGGATACAGGGCTAGAAGAAGAGGATGCCATCTGGGAAACGCTAGATCATTTCCACGATCTCCCGGTGTTCGGAGGCGCCGCCTACGTGGACGGTACGCTTGAGGCATTTTCGATGGGGGAGCAGCTCAACAGGGACACCGCCGTCGTCCACTTTGAAAAAGGCGAATCCCACAATAGGCGGAGTCTACCAGCTAGTGAACAACTGGTTTTGCACGAACCGGTTGAACGAGTTGACTTGGGTGAACCGAGAGCAGGATCTGGGGATACCCGGGCTGAGAAGGGCGAAGCTGGACTACAACCGCACCACTTCATAGAGAAATACGTGGCTCGCGCCCTCTGAGGTGACGTGACGGCGCGACCAGATGCGGGGAAGAGGATGCAATCGCGACCGTTCCGTCGAGCCCGGCGGAAGCCCTTGGTTTTCTGGGGTTAGTATGCCTGCGCGAAATACGCCATCTTCTTTGCCTCTTGGTCGCAGTAGATACACTTACCTGAGATCTGTTCATCCGTGAACGGCAGGACTCTGATTGTCGCTCCTGTTTCCTGCTTGATCCCCGCTTCACATTCTTGGTTTGCACACCAGGGTGCCTTGATGAACCCTTTCTTTTCTTCCAGCAGGCTCCTGAACTCCTCGTAACTGTTTGCGGGGGTGATGTGTTCGTCGAGAAAACTCTTTGCTCTGGTGAAGAGATGTTCCTGGATCTCGTCGAGGACGCGTTTTATGTGAGGGATCGCCTCGTCGTCTTTCACGGTCTGACGTTTCCCCGCGTCTCTTCGTGAGAGTGTTATCCCCCTGTTCTGGACATCCTTCGGCCCCAGTTCTACCCTTAGAGGAACTCCTTTCATCTCCCACTGATTGAACTTCCATCCAGGTGTGTATTCAGTTCTGTCGTCTATCTCGTATCGTATTCTCTCCTGTTCCAGTTTCTCTACAAGCTCTTTGATCCTGGCCGTTACCCTTTCTTTGTCATTATCTGAGTAGAAGATCGGCACGATGATTACTTGAACGGGGGCGATTCTCGGCGGGAGTATGATGCCCTTGTCGTCGCCGTGGATCATAACCAACGCTCCAATTAGCCTCCACGAGACCCCCCATGAGGCGTTCCACGCGTAGTGTTGTTGTCCGTCTCTCCCTAGGTACTTTATCTCAAAGGCTTTAGAGAAGTTCTGGCCGAGATTGTGCGAGGTCCCCATCTGCAGGGCTTTCCCATCCGGCATCATGGCTTCGAGCGTGGTGGTGTACAGGGCTCCGACGAACTTCTCTTGATCAGACTTGTAGCCCCTCAGTACAGGTATCGCTAACAGCTCTTCGGTCAGTCTCCTGTAGAGTTCAAGGATCGTGAAGACCTCCCTGTCGGCGTCCTCCTTGGATTCATGAACGGTGTGTCCCTCCTGCCACAGGAACTCGCTTGACCTTATGAAAGGCTTGGTCGAGGTGATCTCCGCCCTGAGGACGGAGTTCCAGACGTTGATCAGAAGGGGGAGGTCGCGCCAGCTTTGGACCCACCTGGAGTAGGAGTCGTAGATTATTG
>CAYSNV010000209.1:0-2669 GCA_964432545.1 uncultured Candidatus Bathyarchaeia archaeon
GCCTTACGTCTGGAGGCTGACCGGGTTGGGTCAGCAGAGTCTAAATGGCTGATCCGACTGGCTCACTCGGATGCGTGCGGATGACCGCGCTCTCCTTCTCTCCGGTCTACGAGTGCCATTGTGGAATCAGCGTCAAGAAGCGACCTCCCATTCCTACCTCAAAGCTTAAAGGTGCGAAGAGTGCTCTAAGCGAGATGGAAGCGTGGCAAGCGTGAGCGGACGAGAGAAAAGGAGACGAAGAGAAGCGCCTATGCCCGCCGCCAGCGCCGGCCTTCTCAGGTTCTTTGAGGAGGAGACCGAGGGAATAAAACTCAGGCCAGAGGTCGTTATCTTCATATCGGTAGGTCTAATTGCAGTCAGCCTTTTCGTATATCTGACGGTAAAGTAGCGTCAATTGAAGTCTGACAGTCTCCGCTGGGAGATCGGCTGTAAGGGCTGCGCATCTATTCTCAGTTTCTTTCGTAGGTAGGAGGACAGCTGGTCGGCAAAGCCAGTGTATATGTAGGCTCTGCGGGCTGAGGTCTCTTTCACGAAACGCGTGAGTTGGTCGAAGTCCGCATGGGAACTGAGGGGGAAACAGCCATCGCCTCCCTTGAATCTGTTCAACAGCCAGCCTGTGGCCTCCGCTCGTACAAACCTGTCACTGTGAAGGAATCTTGAGGCGGTGGCCGTCACATAGACGTGTGGGCGGCCTGCTCCTAGGGGGATGTCTGTCCCGCCTATGGGTTCGAAGGCTAGGCTGGGTTTCCTTGAGTTATATACCTCGCTTGCAGCGGCAACCTTGGGGTCCACGAAGACGGGGATCGTCGTGTACAAGTTTACTAGTCGGATGATCTCTTGAGCTTTGCCTGCTGCGTAGACCCGGAAGAGCGGTGCTTTTCCCTTCCTTGCATTTCTCACCACCCAATCGACGATCTTTGCGTAGACCTTCTCTCTTACTGGGAAGACGTAGAATGGGTCCCCGTAGGTTGCCTCGATCACTACGGTGTCGCATTTGGGGCACTCTGCCCTGTTGGTCGTGAGGGTGTCCACGCAATTGACGTCTCCCGTGTAGAGCACCGTCTGCTCGGGCGTCGTTATCTCGTACTGGACGGACCCGAGCATATGACCTGCGTTCACCGCGGTGACGGTGACGCCGTCAAAGGTGACGGATCGGTCGGGCTGGATCGCTTGGAATCTCTTCACCCTCTTTCCGGAGATTGACTCGTATATGTCCTTCGTCTCCGCCGCGGAGTATTTTGGGTTGGGTGAGGAGAACCCCGCTGTGTGATCTGCGTGGGCATGCGTGATAAAGACTCTTGCGTCGCCGTCGATCCCGGGTCTTACGGGATCCAGAACCATCTTGACGTCTTTGTTACCGAAGTAGACTCCGTCCAGCCAGCCAAGGCTCTCAGCGGCGCGCAAACGATCATCACGTGGCAGTGACTTGTCCGGCGATTAATACTGTAAAGTCGAGTGAAAGTGGGGTTCGAGACTGGATATGACGCTTATTGATGTAAACGTGACTAGAGGTAGGGGAGAACCGTTTGGGGATAACGTCTAATCAACAATCTCTCCAGCTCATCACGCAGCTGCGTTCTCAATTCCTTCTGCTTCTCGGAGAGGAGCTCCGTAGAATCTTTGGTGTGCAGAACGGGTCCTTGCATGAATGCTCCGCCTTTGAAGGTGTCTAGGGGCACTGGCTCGGTCTTCAAGGCTCCAGTGACCAGTCGTGTGAGACTTCCTTCGTCAGGTGCGGAGCTGAAGAGAGCCTCTATTACATCCCTCTTTACGGGACGTAGACCGAAGCTTATCGGAGGCTTCTCGAGTTCAAGATCTCCAGGCCCCATCCTGATCGCGAACCCGACAGTCTTGAAAGGGTTGATCTCGTGCTCTTTGATCAGCCAGGTTCCTGTCGGATGAACCACGATTATGTCGTGATGCGAGTGTCTGTCCCGGCCCACGTAGATGTGCCAGTTCTTTGGATCACGGTTGTATTGCTTAATGATCTCTGCCTTCGCTTGATCGGATGTGTTAAGGGAAGCCATGTGGGTCTCAGCACTTGCTGTTTCTGTTTGGTGGTTCAGTCTAGAATACTTATAGCTAGGCTTATAAATAGTAGTGGGCCTACGCTTACGGTAGGGGGCTCAGCCGGCGCCTGGGATTTGCTAGGGGGACTCGAAATGAGCCAGGGCAACCTAGTCTTAGTGGGCAACAAGCCATTGATGAACTACGTCGTAGCGAGCCTGACGATACTCAACAAAGGCGAGAACGAGCTTACTCTTCGCGCGAGGGGGAAGGCTATAACGACTGCTGTAGATGCCGCTGAAATGCTGAGGAGGGTATTCGTCAAGGGGCTAGCCGTTAAGTCGATCAACATCGACTCTGAAGAGGTCACAAGCCGAAGCGATGAGAAATTCTCAATCTCCGTCATCGAGATAACCTTGAACAAGAAATAGCAGGTAGGAGAAGCGGGCCTTCGCCGCGCGACGCCTCACTCTGGTTTTTTCGCGATCTTAATGATGCTGTTCTTGCCTGCGTGAACTTCAATCTGGTTGTTCAGCCCACGTTTGACCCTCACGTTCAGGAGTTGCAGAGAGTCTCCGGCCGACGCCTCCTTGAGACACCCCACCTGCTCATTCCATGCAACAAAGTGGGCTTCCCCGCTGCGGTCTGCTATGACCGTACGC
>CAYSNV010000210.1:0-2667 GCA_964432545.1 uncultured Candidatus Bathyarchaeia archaeon
CGCTTGAGGAGGTGGTCGATCAGGCGGACATAGTGAGCAGGCTTAAGGAGTTCGCTGCCACAAAGGTTATGCCTCACTGCCTCTTTGCAGGCCCCCCGGGAACCGGTAAGACGACCGCTGCGCTCTGCCTAGCTCATGACCTGTTCGGGGGCCGTTGGATGGACTGCTTCCTAGAGTTGAACGCCAGCGATGAGAGGGGGATCAACATCGTAAGGGAGAACGTCAAGACGTTCGCTAGGATGAGGACGCTGAGCGATGTCCCGTACAAGATCTTGGTTCTGGACGAGGCGGATAACATGACCTCCGACGCCCAACAGGCGCTGAGGCGTACGATGGAAAGGTTCACTGGTACGTGCCGTTTCATACTCTGCTGTAACTACTCCGGAAAGATAATCGAGCCGATCCAATCGAGGTGCGCCCTGTTCAGGTTCACGCCTCTCGGCGTCCAAGACGTCATGAGCCGGTTGAAGGGGATCGCGGAAGCCGAAGGAGCTGAGTTGACTGACAGCGGATTAGGGATGATAGTGGACGTCTGCGGAGGGGACCTCCGGAAGGCTATAAACATCCTCCAGGCAGCTGCCTCCACAGGCACCCCCATCGATGATAGCGTGGTCGTGAATATCGCGGGGACAGCGGACCCACAGGAAGTGCGGAAGATGCTGGAAGCCGCTTTGGACGGCAGGTTCATAGAAGCCCGGAACGTCTTGAGAGCTCTCCTTAACGAGCATGGCCTCTCAGGATCAGACGTGATAAGGCAGATCCATTCTCAAGTGTTCAGCCTAGACGCCCCTGAAGAGGTTAAAGCCTCTCTGATAGAGGCGGTTGGGGAGATAGAGTACCGCATGATGCAGGGAGCGGACGAGGAGGTGCAGCTAAGCGCGCTCCTTGCTAAGATAGCACTCGTATGGAGGACGTGAGGCTGGGATCGGTATGCCGCCCGCTCCGTTTGTGGAAAAGTACAAGCCGAGAAGAATCTCGGAGATCATAGGCAACAGAGAGCAAATCCAGCAGCTGATCGATTGGATAGGGTTATGGCGGAGGGGACCTCCTAAAAAACGCGGAGCATTGATCTACGGTCCAACAGGAGTGGGGAAGACGGTTACGGTTGAGACCGTAGCTGAGGAGCTGGGGTCCGACATCGTAGAGATGAACGCGAGCGATCATAGGACGGCGAAGATGATCGGTAGGGTGGCAGGATCAGCGTCTGAGCAGGGGACGTTGACAGGGGCAAACTTAAGAATAGTGCTCATAGACGAGGTGGACGGGGTCGCGTCTTCCACGGATAGGGGTGCGGTGGGCGCGATCGTCGACCTTGTGCAGAGAGCTCGATGCCCAGTCATCCTCACGATGAACGGCTATCCTAAGGCTGGGCTGGCTCCTTTGAGGAGATGCTGCCTTCTGCTAGAGTTCAGTGGGCCTCCCGTATCAAGCTTCCTGCAGCTTCTGGAGAGAGTATGCGCATTGGAGGGAATCGAAGCCGATTTGGAGGCCCTCAGACTCATCGCCGAACGGTCGGAGGGAGATGTCAGGTCTGCTCTCAACGATCTCCAGTTTTTAGCGTTAAGGGGGGTCAGGTTAGACCTAGATGAGGTAACAGCCTTATCCTTCAGGGAGAGGGAGGCCAGGATCTTCGATGTCCTACGGGGGATCTTTGGAGCATCCAGCTGTCTGGGTGCGAAGAGGGCGGTGTACGCAGCCGACATCCCCCCCGTCGATGTCATGGGGCTCGGCTACGACACCGTCTTTGAATGGCTTTACGAGAACATCCCCTACCAGCTGACCGATCCTTCCGACCTCTGTAGGGCTTTGGAGTCTTTGGCGAAAGCCGACGTTTACAAGAGACGGATAAAGGACGGGGCCCTAGCGGGGGACACGGGTTCTTGGAGCCTGCTCCCCTACCTGCTCGATCACATCACAGTCGGAGTGGCGATGTCTAGAAGTCAGCCCTGGACTGACCGTCGGATGAACTATCCTGAAAGAGCCCGGGACAGGTTCAGGACGGTAAACGCTCGGAGACTGCTGGAGAGCATCGGGATGAGGCTTGGGGAACAGTGCCACGTTTCAGCGTCCACCGCCGTGAGGGAGTACCTGCCCTACTTGAGGTTCATGTTCAGAAACAACGTCCGCATAGCTGCTGAGGCATCTAAGCGATTCGGGTTTGATAAGCCGATGATAGTATACTTAGCCGGCGGTGAAGGGAAGGCTGCGGCCATACTCAGCCTAGTAGAGGGGGGAGAGTAGGCTTTCATTCACCGTACAGCGTCGATCGTCGGATTAGCTTTGTAGGCCGGTTTGTTGTAGGGCTCCCTCAAGGATATCGCCCTCAGTAATAGCTCCGTCAGCTCTGAGTCGTCAGCTCCTTCGCGGAGCGGGGTTAGCACATCGATGAGGTTGTCGTTCCGCATTAAACATGGCTTCAGTTTACCATCGCTTGTAAGCCTGAGACGTGCGCAGTTTGCACAGAACTCCGTGTTCTCTATGGGGGGGACTACCTCAACTGTTGCACCGGGAAGGTGGTAGACTCGGCGGTTATTCGTATGCCGACGGACAACGATCTTAACGGATCGTCTCCTTAATTTTTCAGCGATACCGTTAAGCGGGAGATGACGCTCCTCGTAGAAGTCTCCATCCAAGAAAACGAATCAAGAACTTGTCTGATGTCCAAAC
>CAYSNV010000211.1:0-1815 GCA_964432545.1 uncultured Candidatus Bathyarchaeia archaeon
CCCGCTGCATGCCCCCAGTGTGGCGGGGAAACAGAGCCTATGCTTAAACCACTCGTAAAGAAGGGGAAGATCGTCGCTGAGCTACCGTCTGCGACTGAGATAAGAAAGTACGTGTTATCGCAACTCTCCAGAGAACCCGTCACGCTATAACTCTAATGCCTTACCATCAAGCTTTCAACTGACCATATGAACAGGAGAGATCCGCAACACACTCCCCGCATAAAAACTACGGATAACTACTACCCTTAATAGAGTACAGTTTAAGTAAACTCACCATCGACAAGTAGGGCGGGTCTGAAAGGAGAAAGTCAACGCTTGTTGGATGAATTCTTCAAGCCATCGTCGATTGCGGTGATAGGAGCATCGAGGAAGAAGGGAAAAGTCGGAAACACGGTCCTGGCCAACCTAGTCAACAGCGGATACCGGGGAACGATCTTCCCCATAAACCCAAAGGCTAGCCGGATCCGAGGCTTGAAAAGCTACCCAAGCGTTCTAGACGTTAAAGAGGAGATAGAGCTCGGAATAGTCGTCGTCCCCGCACAGGCAGTGTTGGACGTTGCGGAAGAATGCGTTAAAAAGAAAGTCAAGGGTCTGATCGTCATCTCAGCAGGCTTCAAGGAGGTTGGGCCTGAGGGCCTCACCAGAGAGAGAAAGCTTGTGGACATCTGCAGAGAGGGGGGAATCAGGCTTCTCGGCCCGAACTGTCTGGGGGTGATCGACAGCTTCGCCCCCATGAACGCTTCCTTCGCCCCAAAGACGCCTTTGAAAGGCAACATAGCCTTCATCTCCCAGAGCGGGGCGCTTGGAACTGCAGTGTTAGATTGGGCGTTATCGAGAGGAACCGGCTTCAGCCGGTTTGTAAGCTTAGGAAATAGAGCTGACGTTGAAGAGAACGATCTCATCGAGGCCGTGGGAGAAGATGAAAACACAAAGGTGATACTGCTTTATCTAGAGGGAGTGAAGGATGGGAAGCGGTTTATAGAGACCTCTAAAGAGGTCACGCTCACCAAGCCTATACTCATCGTGAAGTCCGGGATCTCAGCGGCTGGTGTGAGAGCTATCTCCTCGCACACCGGCTCCTTGGCAGGGATGGACATCGCATACGACACCGCGTTCAAGAAAGCAGGTGTGATAAGGGCTAAGTCAATGGAGGAACTGTTCGATCTCGCAGAAGCCTTTTCGACCCAGCCCATACCCAATGGTTGGAACACGGTGATAGTGACGAACGCCGGTGGACCCGGCATCCTAGCCGCGGACGCGTGCGAGAAACAAGGGTTGAAGATGGCTCCCATAGAAAGCAGGTTACAGACGAACCTTCGAAGGGAACTGCCCGATGCTGCAGGCCTGCACAACCCGGTAGATGTCTTAGGGGATGCGAAGGCTGATAGGTACAGGTTCGCGATGGAGAGCACGCTCTCGGATGAGAACGTGAACAGCGCGATCGTCATACTCACACCTCAAGGAGGCACAGAGCCCGAAGGAACGGCGCAGGAGATCATAGAGATGAGAAGGAGATTCCCGGAGAAACCGATCCTGCCTGCATTCTTGGGCGGAGGAGCTATCGAGAGGGCCGTCAAGATCCTGTTGGATGCGAGGATACCTAACTTCGCCTTTCCTGAGAGGGCGGTCTACGCCCTCTCAGCCTTAACTAAATACGGGGTATACCTTAAGACGTTTAAAGAGGAAGCGCACGAATGCTTCGACTGCGACAGAAAAATCGTTTCAAGGATTATAACGAGCGTTAAACGCGATCATAGGGTTAATTTGCTATCCGATGAGGCCAGGGCCGTCGCAGAGGCATACGGCATCCCAGTG
>CAYSNV010000211.1:1825-2643 GCA_964432545.1 uncultured Candidatus Bathyarchaeia archaeon
GTGCCTCCAAGCCACATCGCAACAAACCGGGAGGAAGCCGTGGAATTCGCGGAGCAGATAGGATACCCTGTTGCTCTGAAAGTATCGTCCGCCCAGATACTGCACAAGACGGATGTGGGCGGCGTGAAGCTGGGATTATCCTCTAAAAGAGAGGTTGGAATGGGCTTTGACGAGATCGTCGCAAACGTCACCAAGTATGTTCCTAACGCGATCATCCGCGGGGTCGAGGTTCAGAAGATGGTTGAGACGGGAAAGGAGATGATCATCGGCGTACACCGGGACCCGCAGTTCGGACCATTGATAATGTTCGGCCTAGGCGGGATATACGTGAACTTTCTGAGGGATGTTTCCTTCAGGCTGGCACCGCTCACCAGGAGAGCCGCTGTTGAGATGGTCGAGGAGACCCGGGCCTTCACGCTTCTGAGGGGCATTCGGGGAGAAGAACCATCCGATGTGGAGTCTATCGTGAACGTAATTTTGAGAGTGGCGCAACTTGCAACGGATTTCCCGGATGTTAACGAGCTGGACATCAACCCACTACTCGTCTACCCTGTAGGGAAAGGGTCAATAGCGTTGGATGTCAAGATTACTATCAATCCTTGAGGGATGAAGCTTGGGAGAAGTAAAAAGCCTCTACGTCGGTTCAACCGCAGGGTTCACAGGCAAGACCGTTATCTGCTTAGGGCTTGCGTTGAAGCTTAGGGAGGAGGGTTACAGGGTGGGATACTTTAAGCCTCTGGGATGGGAGATGGGCAGGGACGTGAAAGGGGAACCGTACGATGAGGATGCTATACTGATGAAAGCGGTTCTGGAGTTGG
>CAYSNV010000212.1:0-2639 GCA_964432545.1 uncultured Candidatus Bathyarchaeia archaeon
CTCGATCGCCTTCATCCTGTCATCCCTGATCTGACCCTGCGGGAAGCAACGGCGACAGGCGGACTCCTCTTCCAAGCCGGCAAAGCTTTATGTATAGATCTTGGCGTGAGTGATCCACTTTGGCCGATCCTAGGCTTAGGGGAAACACGGCAGTTGTGCCGACTACAGCAAAGATTCATAAAGGCAGAACCCCATATGCAATCATCTGCGAACAATTGGGTTAATGACCTCGTATACGATTCCTTCTTCTATAATACTCTGAGAAGAGATGGGAAATGAGGGTGTGTAGCTCAGAGGAGATACGGAACCTAGATCGACGCGCAGTCGAGAAATTCGGGATTACCGAAGACCTCCTGATGGAGAACGCTGGGAACGCGGCATACTTCGTAGTTCTGAAGGAGTTCGGCGTAGAGGGCAAACGGTTCGTCGTTTTCTGCGGCGTCGGAAACAACGGCGGGGACGGGCTGGTCGTCGCGCGGAGAATCCACTCCAGCGGCGGCGAGGCCACCGTCTTCATATTAGGAGATGAAGGCCGCTTCAAAGGCGCAGCGAAGAAGAACCGCGAGATCATGGCGAAGATGCCGATAGAGACGCGCAACATCACCTCGCTCGAACGAGTACGATCAGCCGTGTTCCACTCCGATGCGATTGTTGACGCAATTTTCGGTACCGGTCTCGCCAGAAATGTCGAAGGACTCCATGGCGACGTCATCCGTTTCATAAATGAGGGCAAAAAGCCCGTCTTTAGCATCGACACTCCCTCGGGGATAAACGCTGACACGGGAAACGTCATGGGCGACGCCGTCAAAGCCACCTACACTGTAACCTTCGGTCTGCCTAAGAGAGGTCTTCTCCTGTACCCCGGCTATGACTACTGCGGCAAACTCTACGTCTCCCACATCTCCTACCCGGTGACGCTTCGCAACGATGAGTCGATCAAGACTCAGATCAATGACCCTTCCCCGCTACCGGAGAGGAAACGAGATAGCCACAAAGGAGACTACGGAAAGGCCCTCTTCATCGCAGGCTCTTCCAACTACATGGGCGCACCCTACCTCTCCGCCCTCTCCTTCCTCAAAGCGGGAGGAGGCCTCTCCTACCTCGCAGCACCAAAATCGATCTCTCCCTTCCTGGCGAACAAGGGAAGCGAACTCGTCCTCCTGCCCCAAGAGGAGACAGAGACGGGAAGCGTCGCCCTCAAGAACGCGGAGAGACTCTTGGAGTTTACGGAACAAGTCGATATCGTCATTATGGGTCCCGGCCTCTCTCTCCACGAGGAGACTCAGCAGCTTGTCCGTGACCTCGCACCACGGATACAAAAACCTCTGCTCATCGATGGCGACGGCATCACCGCGACTGCAAAAGATCTAAGTAAGATTGAGACAAGAACCTCGGAGACTATTCTGACACCTCATCTGGGAGAGATGAGCCGACTCGCGAAACTGCGGACAGAGAAAATACTTGATGACAAGATCAGCTTTCTCCAGAAATTCGCACAGGAACAGAGAGCGATCACGGTCCTCAAAGGCGCCCACACGCTCGTCGCCTATCCCGACGGCTCCGTCTTCATCAACATGAGCGGAAACCCTGGTATGGCCACCGCAGGCTCCGGCGACGTCTTAACAGGGACGGTCGCAGCCATGTACGGGCAAGGTCTGCCTCTTCCCGAGGCGGTTCGCACCGGGGTCTTCCTGCACGGATTCGCAGGAGACTTGGCAGCCCGGGAGATAGGGGAAGACGGGCTGACAGCCCAAGACGTCCTCGACTACCTGCCGAGAGCATTAAGCGATCACCGCGCCAATTTCGGCGAGATCACGGCAAACCACTATGACAGCGTCTTCACGATATGAAGATGCGCAGGCGATGAACAAACGCACGCGTTCACGACTGCTCAGAGCATCATCAGCGCCCACGTGAAAAGCTATCTAACGCTGCGCGATAATAGAACTACGGATAAACAGCTTCTGAAGAATCCGCATGCATGAGCAAAGAGAGGGAGGCTAAAGTGATTAAGAAACTTCACCGGCAAGAGACAGAAGTCAGGAAGAATATGTGCGGCGGCACCGGGACGAAGTCTGGATGCAGCTGAGTAATGCGCGGTTTAGCGGCCGGGATGACTCACTTTGGAATGAAACAGTGCTGCATAGCAAGCTGAAATGGTATGACGAAGCATGGTAACCAAAAACTTTTAAATTCGATAGCTGTGCTATTGAATTCGCACGCGGAACTCCCAGAGAAGGCAAAGTGTAGGAGACCGTTGTGCAGGCTGGGGCAGTAGTCTAGTTTGGTCTAGGAGTCGCATCTCCGCCAAAAGGATTCCAGAGCAGGCTTCACTCCTGCGGGGAACCTGGGGTGGTGTTCCACGGACCGCTGGCGATCGCGGGTTCAAAATGGCGTCGCCATGAAACTCCCGTCTGCCCCACCATCAAATGCAATAGGATACTCGACGGGTTGCATCTTTAGGTTTCTTAGAAGTACAAGATAATGTGCAAAGGTCGCAAAAGAATGAGCACTGACTCGGGTTATGCCAAAGATCTTGCGATGGAACAATATATGTTTAGGGAAAACGAAGCTTCACAAATATTGACATACTATAGTAACTAACATAAGTAGTTGACTATTTATATATCGTTGTGCAT
>CAYSNV010000213.1:0-2621 GCA_964432545.1 uncultured Candidatus Bathyarchaeia archaeon
CGGCTACATCACGCTGGAGCAGGCGAACCGCTACTATGGGCTGGATAAGCGCAGCAAAAGTGGATAGGGAGGAACACTATAAAATAAGGGATTTAGACGGAAATAATCCCGCATATTTACTACTTAGCGCGGACGCGAAGCGTCCGCGCTAACGGCGGGGTTGGCCGAATGCTCAGGAGGAACACCGATGTCAGGAGATAGACCCAGGGATGTTGAAGCCGTAAGAGAGGAATGGGACGAACGTGCCAAGAGATACGATGCATATTACGGGACGTTGAGAGGCGCTGTTCAACACTATGTAGACTGGGAGCTGCTGGAAAGGCATCTTCCCCAAGACAGAAAGGCAAGGATACTGGATGCTGCCGGCGGTACGGGGAGGATCACATTGCCTCTGGCGAAGATGGGATACTCGGTCACTCTATGTGATATCTCTCCCGGGATGCTAGAGGTGGCAAGACAGAAACTGCTCAGAGAGGGGATCTTGGACAGGTTGGAAATCCTCGAGTGTAATGTCTGCGAACTTGAGTTTCCCGATAAGAGTTTCGATTTTGTCCTCTGCTGGGGCGGGACGAGCGAGGCGGTGGGAGAGCTGATACGGGTAACAAAGAGGGGAGGAACGATTTCGGTGTTTCTAGTGAACCGATGCAGGGGAGCCATTGTTCTGTTCTCGGAAGACCCTGGATATGCTCTCGCACGCATCGAATCACGCTCGCATGATGTATATGATGAGGGAGTGAGGTACAGGGCTGTCAGCCCGGAAGAGGCCCGGACGTTGTTTGAAGCGGAGGGGATCCGAGTTCTCGATATCTATGCTGTTGGTGGTTGGATGGAGGTGCTTCGTATCCCCCAGGAACTTCGAGAGTCAAGCAGGTGGGATGAAAGATTCTTCAGCCAGGTGACTGAAATGGTGTTGAGATTGAGCCAAGAGCCTTCTGTACAGGGAATGTCAAGGCATTTGGTTCTGTATGGGGAGAAGATGTAGGCGAACAAACGAAAATGGAGGTCAACATGGGATTGAGCGAGGAAGAAGGGGCCAGGTATTGGGATAAGGAAGCGAGTAGCTGGGACATGAAGGCCGACAAACACAAAGAGAGATACCATAGACTGGTCGAGGATATCATCGAGCTGACAAACCCCACGAAGACCGACGTCGTCATGGAAATTGGCGCCGGTACAGGAGTGATCTCGCTATTGCTCGCGCCCAAAGTAAGAAAGGTCATAGCAGTTGACATTTCTAGAGAGATGCTGAGAATCGCAGAGGACAGAGCCATAGACGCTGGCGCCCACAATATCGAGTTTGTAAGGGGGACTTTCCATAACCCGAACATTGCAGAGAAGGTGGACATAATCGTAACCATCGATTCGCTGCACTGTACAACAGATGGAAACTACAAGAAGCGCGCAATTGAGGTAATGTACGATTCCTTGGACGACGCAGGAAAAGTATTCTTAGAAGACGAGATGATCGTCTATGACCAAGAGGTTTTGAAAGGGAGGACTGACCACATAGTTCAGTATTTAGTAGAGCTCGCGAAGAGGTCAGACGAGGAGTTTCGAGACATACTTCTCGAACAACGCCCGAATATTCATGATTTGAAGGAAGTTTTCGAGGAATCGCTAGGCTACTACATGCAAGATATGGTCAGAACAGAACATCTCCTTAAGCTAGAAGATCTTGTGAGATATTTCGAAGAATCGGGATTTGAAGTTGTAGAGACAAAGAGACCGTCTTCAATGAAAGGAATAATCTATGCAAAGAAGACGAGAAACGCTTGACCATAGTTGTGCCGAATGGCGGGCATTTGTGAGAGAAGGAACGCGCCTAACCACTTGCTGGAGCCGACCCGCGCCTTCGGCGCTCTGTTGTATCGGCGGCTTTTGCATTTGCTGGTGGTCCTGGAAGTGAGGTGAACCCCGCAGAGTCGGCGCGGGCGTCTCAGCTTGGCCGTTAGGTGGACGTGGAGTGAGGATCTACGTTACGGGAGACGAGATGGTTCGCGCTGAAGATGTCATCAGCATCTACCAACGTCTTTTGGCCGACGACATTCAGGTCTGGCTGACCGGTGGATGGGGGATAGATGCTTTGCTCCGAGAGCAGACCCGTCCTCATAAGGATCTCGACGTGATCGTGCTGGTGGACGACGTCGTTCGTATGCGCGAACTCCTGGGCGGCGACGGTTATGGCTTGAAGGAGCTCTGGTCCGAGAACCGTTGGGTCGTAGATGCGCGTGGGGCCGAGACAGCAACAGCCTTCGTGCTGCGGGATTCGGAGGAACGCGAGATTGATGTGCACGCGATGTGTCTTGATGATCGGGGCAATGGGTTGCCGGCGTGGGAGGCCGAGGGGGTTGTCTTCGAGAGGCAAGACCTTGCCGGCGAGGGCATGATCGCTGGGTTTGCTGTTTGGTGCCTTGCCCCTGAAATGCAGATGTTGTGTCATACGGGCTATTCCGGCAATCGGGAGCCTGAGATGTCGGTCCACGCGCATCGCCATACAACTCGACGCTGGAGCTGATCGCCTGCCTGTGGCTCGCGGCGGTTCAGCGCCAGTCGTTATGCAGCCACAAGGAGGCATCTTGAATCGCACATTCATCAAGGGATTGGAACTCAGCGAACTGTTC
>CAYSNV010000214.1:0-2612 GCA_964432545.1 uncultured Candidatus Bathyarchaeia archaeon
TGCTCCTTCCTGCCACCGTGTAGCCTCCTTGCTCTACTAGTTGTGTGATGAGGTCTCCAGATGCGTCATCCGGACAGGTTCTAGCCTTCTGCTGGGTGAATTTTGAGGTGCTGACAGTGACGACGTGGAAGCCGAGGTGATGAGGCGCTGACTCCCTGTGCTTCTCAGATGTGACGCTCATGCCTGCTCAGTCTTCTCTTTGCGTTCAACTCTTATCCATTCGATCGCGGTATCCGGGTACTGCCCCTTCTCATCCTTTTCGTGGGCCTTGACCATGTCCCACAGCGCGAGCAGGTAGGCGGCTGCGCCTGTGATCGCCTCCATCTCCACCCCGGTCTTCCCGGTCGTCTTCACCTTCACCACTACTTGGACCCAGTTGCGCCCGAACGAAGCCTGGGTCTCCACGTTGGTGATCATCAGGGGATGGCAGAAAGGGATGATCTGGGGGGTGTTCTTGGCGGCCATGACGGCGGCGACTTCTGCGACAGGGACCGGGTCGCCTTTTGCCGTCTTCCCCTCCTTGATCAGTCGGATTGTCTCCGCTTTCAACCTGATCTTGCCGGAAGCGGTCGCCTCGCGGAAGGACTCGCCTTTATTGGTAATGTCGGCCATACGGGTTTTACTCAGCTCGCTACCCAAGGGTGCCCACTCAGGTGGAAGTAGTTGCCTTGCCTAATAAAAGAGTTGACTTCTGCAGGGTACGCTGGAAGCAAGTTCGGTGTTCAGGCAGCCTATCGGAGGAGGGCTTTTCTTGACGCTATCTTCTTCAGCGCCTCCAGACGCGCCGCGAGCCATCTCTCCGTCTCTTCAGCGGGCGTGGTAGCTAGCCCGACCAGGGTTGTTCTCCCCTTTACTCCGTCGCCGGACGTCTTTGCGGAGAGGATGCCGAGGGTGTTCAGGTTTTGGACGTACTTCCAGATCTGCGTATGTTTCCTCGCCTCTTCCCCATACTCTTCTGCGACGACGTTGTAGGTGGATTCGATATCTCCCATGGTGACGTAGGGTTGCCCGGAGTGTTTAAGGGCGCGGGCGATCGCAAGGAGGACGAGCTTCTCGCTGATGGAGAGCCCGAGAAGGCTGTCTTCGCTGAAGCGGATGTCAAGGCTTCCGATCGCCTTTCTGACGTGTTCAGGGCGGATCTCTGGAGCTTGCCCTGCGTCCGCGTATTTCCCGGAGCGCCACAAAAGCTCGATGGCGTAGCGGGCGTCGCCTGTCGAGGCTGCCGTGTCTGCAAGGAATTGAGTGGTCGTCTCAGAGATGACGCCGTCCTTGAAGGCGAGTTGAATTCTGCCGTTGAGGATCGTGTAGAGCTGAGAGGCGGAGTATTTCGCCAAGGTGATGAGGTTCTGCTGGAGGGTCCCCAAGGTGCTTCGATCGAGCTGTTGAAGCTGCTGGATCTCTCGGAAGATGCAGATGAGGGAGAGGCGTGGCATCTTCGTGATCTGCTCCTGCACCCGCGTGAGGTTGTACAGCGCGGCGGAGCCTTCCACCCGTATCAGGCTGTCCAGCTCATCCAGAGTCAGGATCATGAAGAGCTTCTTGTCCTCCAGAGCCTCCATCAGCATCCGTAGGAGCTCTTCGGTGGAGAACCCCCGCTGGGGGAATCGGGGGATGAGGTCTATTAGGACTTTCTTTAGGACAAGGAAGAGGCTTCCCCGTGATTCGCGGCAGTTCACGTGGACGTAGCGGAGGTTAATCTTCCGCGACTTCGCCTCTTTCGCCAGTTCCATACCGAAACTCTTTGCAAGAACCGTCTTGCCTGTGCCGATGTCGCCTGTGATCAGAACCCTCTGGCTCATCGAACCGGGGTTCTCCAGCTGGAACCGGAAGAGGTGAGCTAAGAAGCGAAGCTGCTCATCCCTGTAGGGGAGGCGGGGAGGGATGTACTCCAGAGAGAGCGGCCGCTCATCCTTGAAGAGGCTCGGCTTGGAGAGCTCCTCCCTTATGAAGTCCGCGGCGGGTGAGTCCATCCTCTATCCTTCATTGATGCTCTACGCTGACTCCTTATTTTACGTTTTCCTTCAAATTAGAAGGAGAAGAGAGTTAGGCGAAAATAAACGCTTTCTGCGCAAATCCCTCACCAGGCTGAGTGACCGTCTGCTGACGGTCGTATTTGGTTGATCGCAAGGTGCAGTCTCTCAGCGGTAGTCAAGCGGGGAGAATCGCCGTAGAGAAGGGTGGAAGAATCGTGGGACACTCTTCCGCCGGAAAGGTCTCGGGATCAAGAAAAGGGGGATAGAGCTGGAGGATGTCTTCAAGTAGAGTAAGATCGTCCTAGGGACTGCCAGAGGAGTCTCAGCCAAGGACCTCCTCAGGGCGGGTTAATAAGAGAAGCATAGAGGCAGGGTATGAGGGAGGCGTGAGGGATGGCTAAGTTTCCTCGAGAGAGTGATGAACTTGGTCTAGGCGCGCTGCGCCGGCTGCTGAAGAGAGGCGGGGCCGAAAGGGTGAGCGATGCAGCGGTCTACGAGATCCGCCGACTCACTGAGGAGCTCATTACCACGATAGGAGCCTCCTGCAGGGAAAGCCTAGGGTTCTGCAGGCTCAAAACGGTTAGCTGTAACGACATCAGGTACACATGGAAGAAGGCGGTGATACCGGAAAACCAAAGG
>CAYSNV010000215.1:0-2597 GCA_964432545.1 uncultured Candidatus Bathyarchaeia archaeon
GTACTTGGTCAGGTACCTGACCCTCCCGCTGCTGGAGATCCGGGCCGTGGCGCGACGGGCCGCCCAGCACTGGAAGGAGACGGCGACAGGGACCGCTGCGGTGTGGGTGCCGCAGATCTCGATGTGGACCGCCAGCGCTGTGACGGCGCCTCCCACGCCCATGGCGCCGATGCCTGTTTTGTTGACCGCGGCGAGCAGCTTCTTCTCCAGCCGGGCGACGTGGGGGTCTGGGTGGCGGCCGCCCAGCGGGGTTCTCAGGTAGGCCTTCTTGCTGAGGGTGATGGCGATGTCAGCGGTGCCGCCCAGCCCGACGCCGACGATGTAGGGGGGGCAGGGGTCCCCGCCGGCGTCGAGGACGCAGTCCAGCACGCTTTTGACCACGCCCTCCTCGATGGGTTCGCTGGTGGCAATGTAGGCGACGCTGGTCTTTGCTTCCGAGCCGAAGCCTTTGGGCAGCGCCGTGATCTCGACGCCGCTGCCTTTGGCGAGGTCGAAGTAGATGTGGGGCATCCCCCACCCGGTGTTGGTGCCGGAGTTCTGCTTGGTGAGGGGGTGGATGACGTTCTCCCGCAGCGGGATGTCACGGGTGGCCTTCGCAGTTGCTTTTTCGATCGCCCGCCGCAGGTCTCCCTTGACGGTGGCTCCCGAGCCGACGGTGAGGAAGAAGAGGGGGACCCCGGTGTCCTGGCAGACCGGGATGTTCAGCCTGCGCGCCACCTCGATGTTGGCCCGCACCGTCTCCAGCTGAGCCCGCGCCGCAGGGGACGTCTCCCGGGCGAAGCTTCTCTGCAACGCCTTCTTCACGTCGGCCGGTATCTGAACCGCGGCCTGCCACAGCAGCCGGTATGCCGCCTCTGAAACAACACGCTCAGTAATGGCCAACCTCTATCTCCTCATCGCTTGATCTTCAGGAGATGAAGAATCTCTCTCGCTCGTGACGGCCAGTAACTGGCGCACACGCCCTAATTAACCTATGTCATTGATCTGAGCTCGACTTGCCTGCGCTCCGGAGATTCTCTCATTCATTGCGTTTCTGATGCTTCCTTTCACCGATGTTGGATGATTCGCCTCGCTCAGGAGTCAGGCTTCCTCACCCCTCCCCTGCACGTGGATGAGGTGAACATCAGGCTTATAATGTGCAGACGCCTACGGGATCAAAAGCAGCTGGATCGTGCTTCAGGGGAGCAGGGTGCTCGCGATGACTTTGCCGCTGACATCGGTAGTAATCGTGAATTACAACGGCAGGCGCGTTTTGGAGAAATGCCTGGATTCCCTGGAAAAGACACGCTATCCTAGTTATGAGGTTATCATCGTCGACAACGGCTCGGTTGATGGCAGCGTCCAATTCGTCACGAGACGCATTCACGATAACCCTAGAATTCGTCTGATACAGAATTCGAGGAACGTAGGATTCCCCGCTGCCTGCAATGTTGGGGTACGCGCCTCAAAGGCTGAGTATGTCGTCCTGCTCAACAATGATGCCGAAGTGACTCCGCGGTGGCTTGGCGAGCTGGTGAAGGCCGCCAAGAAAAACGGGAAGATCGGGGTAGTGGGCTCGAAGCTTCTTCGCATGAATGGACTGCTCGATAGCACCGGGATCCTCTTCAACCACAAGCTTTGCAACGGGTCAGACAGAGGAATGGGAGAGGTCGACCGTGGGCAGTACGACGACAAGGCGGACGTGCTGGGCGTATGCTTCGCCTCAGCCCTCCTCCGGAAAGCGCTCTTTGAGAGGATCGGAATGCTTGATGAGAAGACGTTTCTCTGCTATGACGACCTCGACTTCAGTATCAGGGCGAGGCTTGCAGGCTACAGTGTCAGGTTCGCCGCCACCAGCGTGGTCTACCACCATCGAGCCGCGTCGACGCCCCGCGTCACCCCGTGGACGTTAAGATACGGCCTGCGAAACAGGTTCAGGATACTGCTGAAGAATTACAGTCTCCCGGGTCTGATTAGGTGGGGGGCGTACAGCTGGTTTTTCCACTTGATTCTCTCCCCGCTCGTGAATCTAGCGAAGCGGAGGTTTCAGTACGCTGTACCCTACCTTTACGCGGCTTTCTGGAACCTCCTCAACTTCCCCGTCAAGGAAAGGGTCGGAGCGCAGAGAACACGGGTGGTTCCTGACAGCGAGATCTTCAAGTACAGCACAAAAAGCCGCTGGTAAGAACGTAGATAGCGATCCTGACGATTCTCCCGGATTGCCGAGACCTAGGGGACGATTGAGAGTAGACGGGATCAACGCACATTCCGAGCTGTCACACTCACGCCTAAGTTCATACCAGCTCTATGCCGCGTCCGTAAAACCTCATATATGCGTATTCCAGTTTATCAGACTCCGACCATCTCAGCCACCCACGCAAACGAATGAGCAAGGTTTAACTGGTTGACCTCAAGGATTCGCCTCAGATACTCGGGACTGACGGTCTTCTCCTCACGCCTCTTCCAGATCCTCACCGGCCTCCTCTTCACGATCGCGGTCACCCGCAACCTGACGACCTACGATTTCGGCATATGGCAGAACATCGCCGACCTGCAAGGCTGCTTCACAATCTGTTGTCTCCGTAAGGGGCGATCCTGCGGCGATAAAACTCCTAGCG
>CAYSNV010000216.1:0-2559 GCA_964432545.1 uncultured Candidatus Bathyarchaeia archaeon
GAAGATTCTTTTGATGCGCCCTATCCTATCGTAATCCGTATCATTGGAGTATATCTCGCGTAAGCCCAAGCGTTCCATTTGTGACGCCATGACGAGGTCATCCCACATCTCCCATTGCAAGCCGTAGGAGTCTCTAAGTTCTTGAGCCTTGACAAAGTCTTCCATCTTTGTGTCGATTATCGTCAAAGGCGATCCCTTAAGATAGTCGTAGAAGGCATCGATGGCGTTCCATTTCTTCCTTTTCTTCAGGTGGGCGAATACTTGACTTAGGGCGAGTGTGGAGGTGTAGGCCTCTTCTCCCGCCTCGATCCTTTTCAAGATCAGGAGGGCTGTTCGAGCGTGAGAGGGGTCATTGAGTATGACGTAGATGAAGACGTTGGAGTCAACGAACCGAGCGTTACCTTTCATCGCCTAGACTCTCTTCGATCTCTTCAATGTCGACCCTTTCCCTCCCACCTACGCCTAGAAGATCCTTGGCAGAGATCTTTCGAACAGGCTTCAAGATGATCTTGCCATCTTTAAGGTCAGCCTCCAGCACCGTTCCCTCCCGTATTCCAAGAACCTTCCGTATCGGCGAAGGCACAACAATCCGCCCTCTCTTCTCTACAACTACTTTCTCCGTCATTTTTACCCACTATGGGTAATATTGTTGCCCACTTAAGGATTACTGTGAAAAAGATAGTAAGAGTAGCCTAATCATGAAGTCGGTCTCTCTTTGAGGGCGTTTAGCAAAGGAGGTGAGGGGGTGGTTTTTCCAGCCCGTAACCCCGGCGCAAGGAAACATCAGACATTATCTGGTGCTCTGCAGGGTATTCAGGTACAGTCGCTTGACCTGTGGGTCAGGCAGACATTCTCCGCGACTTTCTTGAGCCCCTGAAGCTCTTCCAGTACCCTATTTGAAGACGCAAGAATCGTTTCAGACGGTTTCGCTAGAAAAGTTGGCAGGCCTGCGGGGCTGGAGTTTTGTTAGACGAGGAGCGGATAGAAGAGAACCTCGATGAGGGCGGCTATCAGGGTGCCAGAGGCCAGCCACCTCCACCCGTCGAACGCCGACCTGAAACCTATCCTCGGGTGAGCCCCGTCATCTCTCGGTTCGATTATTCCCGCGAGGTTGAGCCCTGTCGACGCTGCGGACAGCATGAGCAATATCTCCAGCCATCCGTGACTCATCAGGGAGAACAGTATCCTCAAGGCATGGTAGGCAGAGAACTCCGCATAGAGGTACCCCAAGAAAAGCCCGTAGACAGCGAATCCGTAGGCGAGAATCGGGCAAAAGGAGAGCATCTTGAGCGACAGCTTCAGAGATTTGAAGCCTCTGCCCCTATTCCTCCATTCCGGCCCCGAATAGTATGCGACCAGAACGTAGGGAAAGAAGGTCAGCGCAGAGATCGGCGTTACGTTCCTCAGGAATACGGCGGCGACCAAGCCTGCCACGCCGAGTCTGCTCTGAAGCCGCAGCGCGAATGACGTAACATCCGAGGCGTACAGGTTGAAGTACGATCTTCCCACCTCCGGAAGAAGAAGAGACGTGAGGAAGCCACAGTAGCATCCTGCAACGAATATGCAGAGGACCTCGGACCGAATGGAGAGACTGATCTTCGCCACGTCGCATGTGCCCCTATCCCAAGACCGGAAAGAAGTCGTAGGAACAAAGCTTGCAGTGGGAAATGATCAGGGGAAGGCTGCACCGGACTGTGTCAGGATCGGGGGGTTGTACGCAACAGCAATGGTCCCTCTGGTGACGCTGACCGTATGAACGTGGTCCTCATATCCCGGGATTCTGAAAGTCAGAGTAACGTCTTCAACGTCCCCAGGGGCAGGCGGCAGCACGAAGAGATAGTAGTCTCCGTCGTAGGAGTAGCCAACCCTCGCGTCCGTGGAGACTCTCACCCAGACCAAAGGAACGGCGGCGGGGTGCTCTGTAGGTGCGTCCCCGAGAATGGAACCGTAGATCTTGATCATCCTCTCCAAGTGGTAGTAGACGCCAGCGCCCATGTCCAGCTCTGGGAGACTGGCATAGATCACATCCTCCTGGAAGAAGAGGCTTTCAAGCCCTGACCCTGTCCGCCGGAACTCAGGGATGAAGACCTCGTAGTCTCCCGTGTCTAAGCCGTAGTCGAACCATCTCGTCCCCGAGCGATCCACCCAGAAGAAGTGGCCTCTCCCGTAGAAGCCGTAGGTGGAGAAGTCAGACTGCGCGGAGCCCACCATGACGTTCTTGACGTCCGTCCCCGCCAGTTCCCCTCCCAGCAGCGCCTGCACCTCCACGGTGGCGTTCTCTGTGAGAGGCGCGAACAGGTTGTCGGACAGAAACGGTGTAACGCCGTAGATGCGGCATCCCCGCTGCAGCTGCCAGGCGATCCTCCCCACCCCGCTTAGCTGAACCCACACCTCCACGACCATCGTCTGAACGTACCCGTACGTAAACGTCTTGAGCATGTACGCTCCCTCGTCAACCCACGAGGGCAAGTATCCGTAGAATATGACCATGTAGAGGGGCCAGTTGTGGCCTGTGAAGGTCAGCGTTACGGTGTCGGTCGTGACCTCGGGCGCCCCCAC
>CAYSNV010000217.1:0-2135 GCA_964432545.1 uncultured Candidatus Bathyarchaeia archaeon
GCGTTTCGCAGCGTCCTCTGCCCCTCGAACCCCCACAGAAGGAGCTGGCGAGCCCACACGTAGTCGACGGTGATCTTGTGCGACGCAAGGGCCTCTCGGCTGAGCTCATCCGAGTCCTGGATCGTCGCGCCGTTGAGGAGGAGGCTGGTCAGTTCAGGTTCGATCCCGAAGGCGTGGCAGACTTCGCGTTTAAGCTGCTTCCCCGAGGTGTGTTCCGGCAGATCGAGCTCAAGGGTTCGTACGGCTGGGATCTCGACGGTGGCTTTCATCGAGGGCCCTCAAGGTCCTGCCGCTGCGGGAACCGAAAGTGCACGACGTCGCCGGGCGTGGTCTGTGCGGGTGTGAAGCCTGGGACCGGGATGGTGTTGAAGTGCAGGGTGTCCTCTTCCTCTCGTTCCCGCTTATCCTTGAATTTGGGGAACCCATGCTTGCGGCAGACTTTCGCCGCTTCCAGGCAGCGTGGGTCGTCAAAGACGCTGTCCGGATTCGGATCGGACAGAAGGTAGTAGAGCGCGTTGATGACCGAGACGATCTTGAGGTCAGGCCTCCAGCCCTCACCGAGGATGGAGACACACACCGCTCCTGGAACGTTGGTGACGATGTTCGGATGGGAGATCTCGGTGAGCCAGGTTGCCGTCGGCGGCCTCAAGGGGTATTCGGTGGGGAGGAGGAGGCGGAAGCGGTGCCAGGTCACGTACTCGGTGAACGGCCAGATGCTTTTGTCGGCGAGGTCTTTCACCTCGCCTTTCTCGCATCTGAGCATTCCTACATAGATGGTGGGGGGGTCACCGGATGGGGTGACCATGGGGAACTGGTGGTTCACAAACTTCTTTTCCTTGTACAGAAGGGAGAGGTTCACGAGTAGTGGCCGCCGACGATGTTGTAGGGCATGAGGGCGAGTTGGGCGTTCTCTGGGATCCCGGCTTGGATGATGGTGGAGTCGTCGCTGAGCACCATGCCTCCGTACATCAGAGAGACGGTGCTGGGGTCGATGCCGAAGGATGCGCAGACCTGCTGCTTCACTTCCCCGACGGTATGCTCAGGGATGACCTCGATCTCTGCGAGACCTGTTTGGGGGCCGATAGGGGCTTGGACAAAGAGTTTCAATCTTCTTACCTCCTTTAGTCTTTTCCTTACTTTACTGTGAGGGTTATCGTTTGCTGGTCCTTTATTCCTCCACCTTCGGTCACGAAGGTTAGGATGTATGTTCCTGTCTGCACCTTGTTTGTGGTGGTGATCTTCACGATGAGATCGGTCTGCTGGCCGATGACGACCTTGTTGTCCTTCAGCGTCGTCTCCCAACTGACCTCTGAAGGGAGACCTGTGATGCTGAACCTGATCTCTCGGTCAAAATCCTTGGTTGGACTCAGCTTGACGGTGAGGCTGGCGGTGTCGCCTTTCGAGAGGACGATAGTGGTGGGCGACATGGTCACCTGAAAGGTTGGGACGATCACGGTTATCTCTTGTGAGTGCTCAGCCTTCTCCGCTTTCCCCGACACCTCCAAGACGAACTCGCCGCGGAACGTTCCTGAGGCTGGGCTCGCTGCGATGGTGAGCGTCGCCGTTGCAGCTCCTCCCTTGGGGGGAGTCACCGTGTCAGGTTTCACCCGGGCTTGGATTCCGTACGGAGTATCGCTGAGGGAGAGTTTGACGGGACCTTGGAAGTCCCCGATCGACCTCACCGGTATCGTCGCTGACTGGTTCCCCCCTAGGAACAGCTTTATCTCGTCGGTGGAGGACTCCAGTTTGAAGTCGGCGATGTTGATGGTGTAGATGGGTGTGGATGCAGCGTGGTCTTGCTGATCGATCGCCCGAATGTAGTAGTCGATGGTTCCCTGCACCTCGTCGGCGGGGATCGTGTATGCGTACTCGTTTCCTCCCGTCGCGACCAAGAGCATGAGCACTGTCTTCCAGGCTTGCTCATGCGTGAGGATCTCCCCCGTTACGCCTTCTTCAAAGATCGACCATTCGTAGCTCACAGTGACGTTCTTGATCCCTTGATAGCCGCCCGTGACCTGCGCCTTAAGTGTGATCTCCTTCCCCACCACCCCTTTGGTGATGGGAGTATGCTGGATCGCAGGTAGCGAGAGGGGAGCGACGACGACTCCGCCTTGGAGATAAAGAACGATGAGTAG
>CAYSNV010000217.1:2145-2552 GCA_964432545.1 uncultured Candidatus Bathyarchaeia archaeon
CGATAATAACGATCAGCAGCACAGCGCCAAGCATCATGTAGATTTGCCTAGGTGTCAGTGTGGGTCTCGGTCGCTCCTTAGCGCCGACAGCGGTGGGCGTGTATCTGCTCAGGGTCTTACCGGCCTGAGGTTTCTTAAAGTGGTTGGGGATGGGGTTCTGGTTCTTTTCAAATAGGTGCAAGTTTTCACTCTTTATCTCTTCAATCCTCTTACCGTTATCATTGAAGGTAAAGAATTTAACGTCATCGCTTGAGGGGTCCAGCACCAGCGAGACGATGTACGGCGAGAACTGCTGGAGTTTTTGCTGGGTCTTGACGTCGATTTCCGACATGAAGGCGCCGTAGCCGGGGTGGGTGTGGTACCAGCCAACGATGTTTCCCTCAACTTTACCGTCAGCGATAAGCTTG
>CAYSNV010000218.1:0-2549 GCA_964432545.1 uncultured Candidatus Bathyarchaeia archaeon
GTTGAGGGCCAAGCCGAAGCATTGGCCAACCGGGGAGGAGGAGCCTAGGCCTGTGTACAGGTGCCCCAACCCGCTCTGCGGAAGAGAGATCGAGCTGGAGTGGCGGTACTGCTCCTACTGCAGGGTACGGTTACAATGGGAGTGCGAAAGCTGCGGGATGCGATTTGACGTAGGGAAGCGGATGAGCTGTCCATTCTGCGGTGCTCTGATCAAAGGCAGAGAAGAAAACAAGCACAGGGAGAGCTTTCAGGAGAGGGAGCGCCGGAGGGAAGAGAGGTTCTGGGCTCTTCAGTGGCCTGAGGAGAAGGTGATCGGCGTAGTCCTTTCACCCATCTCCAAGACGTTCTTCCAGAAGCTTAGGGAAAGGGACCGGGAGGCGTACGCGAGGGTCTACGACGCGCTGTGCCAGATCTGGGTGCACAGGGAGGAGACCGGGTCAGTCCTGCTGCCGAAGAAGGGTGGCTGCGTATACCTGATGGGGGAGATGGAGCACGGCGAGAAGGCATGGGTCAGCGCCATACTCAGGGAGGCGGGGCTGGGAAGGTTCCTCGACGAATATGAGACCAAGCTTGCCCTAAAGGAGGCGAAAAAGACTAAAGGCTGCAAGGCTCTCCCGGCGGTTTGAGCGAAGGGGTCGATGGGTGAACAACAGATGGCACCGTATGCTAAATCTGGTTTATCCTTAGAAAAATCGATCTTGTTAGGGGCTATCCTGCTCTGCAGGGCTGGCGTGACTCGGGAGGGTGGAAACGATGCAACCTTGACTAGGCGGCCCGGCGTGCCCGTGAAGCGGAGATGCGGTACGCTCCTTTCAAGGCTCTCACGATTCTTGGAAAGGGGTGCAGGGAGAGTGCTGGCCTCTTCCCTCCTCATCGCTCTGCTGTATGCTTCGTTTACTCTCCCGTTTCATGCGGCGGGAACCGGCTCGTCAAGTTTTGACGCGTTGCAGGATGTCGAGGAGAGGGCCCTGAACTCGGTAGAGTACGTCGTCGGTAATGATGCTTCCTGCATAGGGTCGGAGTGTGAGGGGTTTGTTGAGGGAGGTCTCGTCAACGGGACGACGATCGCCTTCGATGACGACTTCCTCTATACGGACAGCAACGCCAAGGTCGCGAAGGCCTTCTGCAGCTGCCAGAACCGCTTCGCCGCGGATGGATCGGTCCTAGGTGGCATGGGGCGTGCCCTAAGCTTTGTCGTGTCCGCGCAGACGCCGAGGAGGGACTTCTACCTTTACTACGCGCCTGAGAATGCGAGCCAGGTGAAGAAGGGTTACGATCAGAAGGGCTGGCATTACTGCAGCTGGGATAGGAGAGAGTAGATCAACCCGTCGAGGCTCTACTTCTGGAACACCCCTATCCTGGAGGCTCTAGCATCTATCGGCTTCACCATGTTGAGGGAAGATCCGGTGAGAAACGATTCAACTTATTACCATGACCTTGTGAAGAGGGTGGAGGAGTGCGTGGAAGCGTGGCGGCCATCCTGTGAAGAGCCGAGCGGTGCATGGATCACCGCCACGCCGCGCCTTGACCCGGTTAGGGGACATTTCGACGCGGAGGATGCGGTCATCGACGCGAACGGCTACCTCTTGGCCACTTTCACGTGGCTGGGTCTCTATGAGGGGCAGTTCGGTGACGCTGAGAAGGGGGCAGAGTACTCTGAGTCGGCGCAGAGGGTGGCGAGGTGGCTCCTTGAGAGGCAGGAGCTGCGGCCAGATGGCGAATTCCCGCAGGGTGGGTTCTACCATAACGCGGCACATACCGTCATGTATACCGACGCGAACGGGAGGGCAGCCCTCAGCTTGCTGGTGTACGCTTCCCACGCAGACCAGATAGCCGTCAGCCCTCACCCGAGCCGGTCCGAAATTCTGGAGAGAGTGGAGCTGTGGGCGGACGCCTTCATCCCCCGAATGGTCGACAGCCGCTATGGGCCCTACTGGTTCTATTCCATCGACATGACGCAAGGGTGGAGTCCGGGACTGGTCCAGTACCCGAAAGAAGTCTACCGAGCATCCGCTCTAGGAACAGCTCTGGCAAAGCTGTCCCATCTGGAGGGAGACCCTAAATACCTGGACGTGGCTGTCAAGTTCTACCGGTGGATGACCGGTGAAAACGAGGTTCCCGCAGACCTCCAGAGCGGCATAAACAGAAGAGGCGTCAGAAACGGGTTCTGCATCGGTATCCACAAACTGGATGAACAGGATATCCCTCACGCCTTGCCCGGGTCCAACATCGAAACAAACGCGGAGGCCATAACCTTCATGACCGCCTTGACCGAAGGAGAAGACACGGCTTACACGGCGACGTCTACGTCATCCAGCGCATCTTCCACCGCCACACCGTCCCCTCCACAGACAGCTCCAGTGGAAATACCGGGGTTCCCAACGACATCGCTAATCATCGGAGCCCTAATAGCCCTCCCGCTCATCCTGGTGGAAAGGCACGCCGGGCTAAAACGCCGGGAGACCGAAACCTTGGAGAACACGCATACCCCCCGCACAGGTATTCTACGCCGTCGAAATATGGCTGAGATTAGCGGAACCTCGTCAAAAC
>CAYSNV010000219.1:0-2523 GCA_964432545.1 uncultured Candidatus Bathyarchaeia archaeon
GCATCTACAAGGTTGATGGGACAGAACTGGACCGCCCCGGCCTCCATGACTACTACAAGAGGCTGATCCAAGAGTTCGATGTCCGCAGTATCGAAGATCCCTTCCATGAAGAGGACTTTGAAGGATTCGCGGAGCTGACCAAGGCGGTGGGAGGACGGGTTCAGATCGTGGGCGATGACCTGTTCGTCACAAATATTGACCGGATAAGGAAGGGGATCGAGTTCTCGTCAGCGAACGCGCTGCTGCTCAAGATGAACTAGATAGGGTCGCTCAAAGAGTCCCTCGCGGCGGCCGAACTCGTCTTCACGCAGGGGTGGAGGGTTGTTGCCAGCCACCGGTCTGGGGAGACGGAGGACGCGTTCATCGCTGACTTGGCGGTGAGCTTAGGCGGCGCGATGATCAAGACCGGGGCGCCCGCGCGCAGTGAACGCACGGCGAAGTACAACCAGCTTCTCAGGATCGAGGAGGAGCTCGCAGACGCAGCGGAGTACTGGGGCCCCAAGCTAGCGTAGCAGCCAAAGAGCCTGCGAATCCACCATTAAGAGCCGAATTTGGCGCGCGCCATCTGCGCGGCCAGCTTTATTGCCTCCAGAAGGCTTGTGGGGTCGCCCGTACCCAGTCTCAAGGCTGCGCGGCGATATGCTGTGCCATGGTCGACTGATGTTCGAATGACCGGAAGGCCGATGGTCACGTTCACTCCTCGCTCGAAACCAACCATTTTGAGAGGGATGTGCCCTTGATCGTGGTACATGGCGACGGCGATGTCAAATTCCCCCTTCTGTGTCCGCAGAAAGACGGTGTCGGGGGGAAACGGCCCCGCCACGTTCATCCCACTCTTTACCGCTTCCTTGACCGCCGGCGTGATCTCCTCGATCTCTTCAGTCCCGAACAGTCCCGCCTCTCCTGCATGGGGGTTGAAGCCGGCGACAGCGATCTTACCGCCTTCGATCCCTAAGCCGCGTAGCGCTCCGTTGGCCAACAGGATCGTCCTCAAGACTCTATCCTTCTTAATCTGAGAGCATGCCTCTCTCATTGAAACGTGAGTGGTAACATGGATGACTCGCAGGCCCCGGGCCGCAAGCATCATGGCGTAGTTGTCGGTCCTCGTGAGGTGAGCGATGAGCTCCGTGTGTCCCGCGTACCTGTAGCCGGCCATGTTCATGGCCTCCTTGCTGAGCGGGGCGGTTACGATGGCGTGGACTTCTCCCCTTAAGGCGAGTCTCACCGCCTTCTCCACGTATTCGACAGAAGCTTTTCCCGCCATCGCCTGCGGCTTCCCCATGACAAGATTGTCAGTGTCAATGTTCTTGAGGTCCAAGACGTCGATGACTCCGTGGCGAAAAATGGCGTCCGCCACCTTCTCCACTGGGTTAAACTGTAGATGGACATGAGCCACCTGTAAGGCCTTTTTGAGGACTCGAGTGTCTCCGACGACGAGAGGTCTGGAGAGGTCGTATACCTCTTTCCTGGAGAGAGCCTTGTCGATGATCTCGCCACTGATACCGGCGGCATCGCCCATCGTTATTGCGAGAATCGGCTTGAAAACATCTCCCACGACTGCGAGTCTCCCCGTGTCATGAATATGCCCGGTAATCGTCTCTGTGGCTCTTAAATCCTAGGGCTCTTCACGCGGGAGAAAAGCGTTCCTTTATGCGGTCTAAGCAGATCACTAGAGCGTCATCGCTGCCGAAGGCGCCGGCTTTTGTAATCAGCCTCAGGCTGTTGAATCGTGAACCGATAAGCTGACTGACCGGGATGCCGGGCATGACCTCATCCAGCACTCTCACACCGGCGGGATTCAGTTTCTTGAACACTGCGATTGATGTGGCTCCCCCTGTAAGGATAAGACCGGCGGTTCTCTGCGTGATGATGGCTTCAGCAATCATCGCAAGGGCTGAGGCAACTCTTCCTCCTATTTCGGCCGAGGACATCCCCCTTTCTATTCCGAATCGCAGATCCTTCTCGACATCTTCTCTCGAGATCGAGGAGGCTATCAGAACATCTCTACCTTCCGTTAGCGCCGCCTTCGCGAGCCTTGTGACACGTTCAGTCTCCTGTTGGCTCTCGCCCTCGCCGCTGAGGACTCTCTGAATGTTCAAGATGAGGGCTTTGTTGCCAGTGGCTTCTTCGGCTCTTCTAATCTGCCTGAATGTCACGCCGCTGCAGCTCCCTGAGATCAGGACCGCGGGTCTACGCCGTATCAGCCCCAGCGCCTCAGGAAGCTCTTCGGCGAGGCCCGCCGACCCGCTCAGAAGCCTCCCTAAGCCTAGTCGCGCTGCCGCATGGGCGATTCTCCTCAAATCGCCCTGGATGGCAGCGTCGCATACAATTATTCCTCCCCCTTCCCCCACAATTCTTTTGATGCTTCTTTCAAGCGCCGGAGCATCGGCCACCTCCGGGAGGGGGAGGTGAACGATCTTCCTCTTGGCTTGCCTCTTCAAGAGCGTGGGTAGATGGGACTCTGTCGCAGGGTTTGAAGGCCCCCTGGCTGCCTCGGTCAGCGCTACAGGGGTTTGGTGCAGG
>CAYSNV010000220.1:0-2521 GCA_964432545.1 uncultured Candidatus Bathyarchaeia archaeon
ATCCTCAATACGTTCGTACTGAGTTTTCTCCTCCGGCTTTTCGCTCAATTCTTTCCCCTCAGTATTTCAAGAGTCTGGACTAGCCTTCTCTAGATGCAGATAGGACACGTTAACGTATCAGAGACCGACTATTTTTACTTTGTTTTTAGGTTTGGTGCACTTCTGGGAGGGGCGCGATGACTCAGTGGAAATGGAAGCTCTCTTCAAAAAGAGCGTCAGTGATAAGCGAGGATCTCTTCGCGGCCCTTCCTTTCTTACAGCCGCGGTTCCACTGTCAGGTGACTTGCTGAAAACCGTTGTTCTGAGTTCTCCGACTTGGAGAAGGAAGGGTCTAAGGTCACGGGGAGGAGCGCTCGGGGCATTGAAGTTGGATCAGCATAAGCCAGCTCAGGATCTCCTCAACATCGGGGAGGGAGAAGATCTCGTTCCCTATTCCCTGATTGTAGAGCGCCCCATACCGATCGGTGATGAAGATTGAGGGCAGTAGCCTTTTTTCGTCTTCTCTCCAATATGTATACTTCTCGGTAACCTCTCCGTTGGGATCTGGGAGGAGAGGATACGGCGGTCTGTTCTCGTCTACAAACTACGAGATGTTCTCTGTGGAGTCCGATGATATGGCGATAACTTCAGCTTCATGATTGGTAAACTCGCTGTAATGCTCGGAGAACCTTCTTAGCTTTTCACGGCAAAGAGAGCATGCTATCCCATGGTGGAACAGCAGGACAACGATCTTCCGCATCTTGTAGCTTCACAGGTGCACTTCTCCCTTTCGCGAAGGCAGAGAAGACGGGGGAACCAGTCCTTGTATCTCCAACTTGGGTCTGACTGACGAGGGATCTACGGGCGAGCCTCCTAAAGGAATTATCGATCGCAGCTCTAAAAAGCTGTCGGGATGAGTTGAACATCCCTTCAGACAGGGAATCCCACGTAGAGAGCATTACTGGGCTGCACAGAAAAGCGCCTCAGAAAAGTGCTGGCGCAGCATCTGGTGACTGTCGAAGCAGGCGACCTTTTCGTAAGTCCTTCGTCTTCCTTGCGGCGGGCGCTAACAGATCCGTCTGCTAAAACGCATTCTGGTGTCACCGAGGAATCGAACTGACGAGTTTCGCTGAGAACTGTTATCTACCCCTTATGGAAATCCTCCCCGTAGCTTGCGTCGCAGGGGATTCTCCTGTTTGGAGAGCGCATATGTTTGCAAGCAGCAGACGCAAACATTTCAAAAGAGGCTATACTTTCACCGAAGTTTTATGCATTCAGCTCTATTTCTTTATTTAGGAGATCTCTGGAATACTCTATCCCGGAACAATTGGAAGGAGATCATCATGTACTACGAAGTGCCCGCAAAGCCAAGACCAGTCCTCAACGTGGTGAAACCCGTAGAGTACTATACGCTCGACTACAGATTCAGAAGACACGTATATCAGGCTCCCTTAACCCAAGTATATGTTCGACCACCTCCCAAGGTCTTCTACCAGCCTCCCCCCATCAGGCTCGATATCGTTAAGCCTCCTATGATCTGCGGCTACTATGCCCCACATTACTACACTGTCCCCGCAGTACGTCACAGTCAGACATACTGGCCTCCCGCCTACCGAGTCAAATAGTTGAAGCGGAGAACTCCCGGCACTCCCTTTGACGGCTGAACAGCCGTTAGAGGTACTCGCCGATCGATCGGTCACGGCCAGACTGCTGCCTGCGCGCCAGTATCTCAGAGCACAGGTGGGGGTCAAGTTGTTTGAACTCTAGGTTCAAGGTCTCGAGAAGGCGCTGGCATCCTTTTCCCAATGCAGGAGCTACAATGATCCCTCGTAGTGGTTGATGGCCGGCTGTCGCCTTGACGTAGTTGTAGAGCTGCAAAACTGCTTCTCTGTCTGCAGTATCTCTCTTGATCTCGATGATGACACTTGTGCCTGCACGGTCGCGGCCGTATATGTCGGCAAAACCTGGGGCAACCCTCTTCTCGGAACTCACGATCTTGAGACCTTGTTCAATGAGGTCGGGCTGCATGATCAACGCCTTCTTCATGTCCAATTCACTTGCGTAAAGCGAGAACCGCCCCTCATCTTCAAGATCCAATCCTGAAAAAAGGTACACGCCTTTGAACCGCATCTGAACCGTTTCCGGAGGCGAGACCCTTATGGCCTTCAGGTTTAGAAGACCGTCAGCGTACTCGACGTGAAAGTGGCACTTGGAAGGTTGCCAGTTCACGGGGAGATACCCGTAGGGTCGATGTATGAGAAGAGCCCCGTCCTGTTTTATCAAGACGATTCTGCCTCCATAGTCCAACCTGGATCTGGCTCTTCCACTGTAGTCCACCGCGCAGCTCCCAATGATAACAACAGCCTTCCTTTGCCTGAGCGCTTCTCTAAGCCTGTCCGCTGTCTCACGGAGGGGCAATTGGCTCTTCGAGCTGTCGGGGAGCACACCGGTGGTCAATGATCAACCGCACCGCTTTCCAGTGATGCCGCCGGTATTTATGTAAAAGACTTATATATACTTGCCAACAGAGTAGCCGGTTGAG